>JAUPTR010000255.1 GCA_030917985.1 Pseudomonadota bacterium
CACCCACTACCACCGGCCCGGTAATCAATATCGCCGGTGATGATCGGCAGTATCGATATCGTATTTTTACCACCACCATCCCGTTGCGTAACGTGGTCTGGTAGGAGCCAATCATGCATGGAAGATATTCATATTCCGGTCGTTACCGGCGCCAGCGCGGTGTGGTGCTGTTTGTCGCCCTGATCGCCGTGCTGATCATGACCCTGGCAGGGGTGGCAATCATGCGCACCCTCGACAGCAGCAGCACGCTGGGGGGTAATCTGGCCTATCGCCAGGCAGCGCTTTCTCAGGCTGACCGGGGGGTGAATGCAGCGTTTTCCTGGTTGATGGGGGAAGATGCGGCTGATCTCTGGAATGACCAAACCGGCGTTGGTTATCTGTCCAGCAGAACCTTGATCAACGACTGGACTCAAGCGGCATCCTGGCCGGCAGGTCAGGTTGTGACGCTGCCAGCCATGAATGGTTATACGGTTGATTACCAGATATTCCGCCTTTGCACCGTTGCGGGAGATGCTTCCCAGCCAAATAACCCAGGGGCTGTCAACGCACCAGGGCAGAGCTGTAACACCGTGGCGCCTGGTGCTGGCGCAGGGGGGGGCGATCTGGGTAATAGCCATGGTTCTGATTCGCCCCAGTTTGCCGGCAACTTGCTGCTGCATTACCAGATTGTTGTTCGGGTAAGCGGCCCTCGCAATACCCGATCGTATGTTCAAGTTATCGCCAGTCGTGGCGCAAATTGATGCACAACCGGATATCTCTGTCAGGACAGGAGAGTAATCATGCATAAATCCTTTAAACGCCGTAGCATGAAATGGGCTTTTGCCGGTTTGATGCTCGTGCCCGGCGGCTTTAACATGGCCGCACTCACCGATCTTGCTGACCTGCCGATTGCAACACTGATGGCGAGTGGTTCGGCTACTATCAAGCACAATCTGATGTTTACGCTGGATGATTCTGGCAGTATGCAGCAGGATTACACGCCAGATTATGTAAATGATGTAATGTGCTTTGACTCCAAAGATGACAACGGAAGTATCTCTAATTCGTTAAAGCCTTGTATGCCGGGTGATCCGTTATTTATGAGCCCGGATTTTAATACCCAGTATTACAATCCGGATATTCGTTATGACCCACCCAAAAAAGCGGATCACTCATCTTATCCTCATGCGGTATTTACTGCGGCTTATCCTGACCCATTCAACGTTCAGAAAAAGGGCATGTTACAGGAGAGTATTGCCGGCACAGTTGACCTAAGCAACTCATGGCCAGATCGTTTGTGGTGCGATACAAACAGTGGCGGTAACTGTTTAAGAAACACCAACGGGTATGATTACCCTAATGATACTTATGCTTATGGCCAGGGTAGAAGCGGCTGCAAAAATTACGATACCTTTTATGGTGCTGGCTCCAAATGTATTAATTACACAACAACGGTTCCTTATTACTGGCGGATTGTTGAGAGTGAATATTGCACTGATGAAGAGCTGACAAATTGTGGCCCAACCAAGCAGGTAGGCGTCAGAGAGGTGCCTTCGACCTTGCGTTGGTGTACCGGCTCGACACTTGCCAGTTGCCAGGCACGCAAACTGACGGGTTATAATTACCCCAGAAATGTCGGGCAATGGATTACAGGAGTGGCCGCTCAACCAGGGGTTAAGGCACGTTATACCATTACCGTTTCTTCGGTAAGTCGGAATGTAGCATTCAACGGCACATTGAATGTGAACCTCCAGGCTAATAATGGCACCACATATACTTTCTATAATGGCAACTTTTCTGGCACAACTTCGAGCAATAGTAGTAGTTCGACCAGAAATAACGATATGGCGTGCAATAAGTTACGCACAAAACTATCCGGGCTTGGCCAGTTCTCCATTAGCTGCAGCGGATCTACCTTGACTATTGAAGCAAGTAACATCGGCGCTGGCTATAACGGTGTATTGACTATTACCAAACCCAATAATGTTGGAAGTTGGGCTATTGCTCAAACTGTAAACGGTAAAGACGCAACGCCTGCTGTTGCCGGTGCTCGATCACAACATTACACCATGCGCCGTTTTAATATTGATACGAATGAGGCTTGGGGTGATAAAGCTCCTGACAGAACGGATTGTGCCGGTGTTAAATGTACTTTTGCAGAAGAGTCACGCAATTTTGCCAACTGGTATTCGTATTACCGCACCCGTATGCAGGCAATGAAAACTGCGGTGTCATTGGCTTTTGATTCACTCGACGACAAACTCAGAATTGGCTTTAATTCGATCAGCTATACCGGTGTAACGAATGGATCAAAATTTCTGCTGAATGCCCCATTTGATGCTACTCAACGGTCTGCCTGGTATAGCAAGTTGTTTGCCTCTGCGCCAACCAGTTCCACGCCTTTGCGCACATCGCTGAAAAAAGTGGGCGATATGTTTTCTCTGACATTGGGTGTGAACCCCTATGATCCAGACCCTAACAAGGCCCGCTGCCAGCGCAATTATTCTCTGTTGACGACAGACGGCTATTGGAATGACAGCTTTTCCGGTTTTGGTAACCACGATAACAGCCTGAGCGATCCGTTTATCGGCCCACGTTCACTGGGGCGTTATGATGGTGGTGCCAATGGTGAAACTGATACGCTGGCTGACGTTGCCGCGTATTACTACAAAACGGATCTGGTGCCGGCCATGCCGGATTATGTTGAGTCGCATGGTGAACAGGCGACCAAGATCAAGTTCCAGAACATGACAACCCATACGCTGGGCTTGGGCGTGAGCGGGGTGTTGCGCTACACCAAGAATTACGAAAACGCTGGCGATTTCAAGAAAATCAAGGATGGTGTGGCTGGGCAGTGTCTGTGGTCGTCAAGCTGCGATTGGCCCAAACCTGTCAGCAACACACTGACGGCAGTGGATGATTTGTGGCACGCGGCGGTCAACGGCGGGGGCAAATATTTCAGTGCGCGCAATCCGGGCGATCTGGTATCGGGCATGAAGTCGATTGTTGACGATATCAAGCGCGAGGTTGGCTCTGGTGCGGCTGCAGCAACCAGTACACCAAACATCACTTCCGCCGACAACTGGGCATTTAGTGCTACATATACCGTAGAGCCGGGCAATCAGGACTGGTTTGGTGACCTGGTGGCAGAAAAAATTGATGTGAATAGCGGTGACCTGATTCCTGGTGAGGTTTGGTCAGTTCGTCAATTGTTGCAGGCCAACAGTACCCGCCGCCTGTTAACCTTTGATAGCAGCGGCGCTGCACCTCGCAGCTTTGCTTGGGGTTCGTTGACGGCAACTGAGCAGGGCTATTTCAGTAATAAAGGCTCATTGCTGACCCAGTACGCAACATTGGGGGGCGCCGATCAGACCACTCTGGATAGTGGGGCAAACATGTTTGCCTTTGTTGCAGGAGATCAAACCGGCATTGGCACTATCTTCCGTAACCGCAACTGGTTGTTGGGCGACATTGTGCACAGCAAACCGGCTTATACACGTGTGCCAAGCCGTGGTTATACCGATAGTGGCTACAGCAGTTTTGTAAACAGCAAGCTTACCCGTAAGGGGGCATTGTATGTAGGCGCCAACGACGGCATGATTCATGCCTTCGAGGGTAACACCGGGCAAGAACTGTGGGCATACGTGCCGAAGATGGTGATGCCTAACCTGTTCCGTCTGGCAGAAAAATCATACGCTACCAACCATCGGTTTTTTGTTGATGGCGAATCGATTGTTGCGGATGCAAAACTCAGTGGTGGCTGGAAAACCCTGTATGTAACCGGTATGGGTAAAGGCGCGCGCGGCTTTGTTGCGCTGGACGTGACTGACCCGGACAACCCGGTGCCCTTGTGGGAGTTCTGCCATGATGCCTCTCTGTGTAATGTAACCGACCCGGATGTTGGGTATTCCTTCGGCAACCCGATCCTGACCAAATGGAAACCCGGTACTGCAGCCGCAAAATGGGTGGTGATTGTGAGTTCGGGTTACAACAATGTTTCGCCGGGCAATGGTCAGGGCTGGCTTTATATGCTGGATGCAGAAACCGGAGCAATTCTCAGCAAAACCTCTACTGGCACTGGTTCTACAACGACACCCAGTGGCCTGGGGCGCATCAACGCATGGGTGGAATACCCGTATCAGGACAATACTGCCCTGTATGTTTATGGCGGTGATCTGAATGGTGATGTATGGCGCTTTGATCTGACGGCAACGCCGTCCGGTGGTTCACCTAGCCAGGTTCCGTTTATCCGTTTCACGTCTTTCCTCAACGAAACGGGCGCCGGGCAGCGCCAGCCTGTTACTACCAAACCAGAACTGGTGCTGTGTGGTGGGTATCGTATGGTGTTGTTTGGTACCGGGCGCTTGCTGGGGCAGCCGGATATCCTGAACAAAGAGGTGCAGTCTATTTATGGTCTGGTGGATCACGGCAATACGATTGGTACCGGGGCTAATCCGAGTGCACGTAACTGGGATTTGGTGCGTCAGTCAACTAATCTGGTTTTTGATGTTAACGGAAATGTGAATGTTGGGCTGTCTACCTACACAAATAATTTCGTGAATCCGGCACCTGGCCAAGATAACGGATGGTTTATGGACTTATCTGCGGGGCAGCGTGTGAATATTGATCCGTTAGTTGGCCTTGGTACGTTGGTTATGACTGCAAATGATCCCGATGCTGCCTCCTCCAATTCTGCTAGTTGCGTTCAGTCTGGTTCGAGCGTTACATATATGTTGGCTGCTTGCTCGGGGGCGTTGCTGGGCGATGCCGCTTCCGCTTCCGCAGCCGCCTATAAGTCTGATAGCAAGGCAGGTCATACAGCGTTCCAGCTTCCTGATGGCCGTTTGTTTCTGCTAGATGTTTACACGTCAGGGCGTAAGCAAGTAAAGGCGTTTCCCCCTCCAGCGCAAAACTCTTCTGGCCAGCGCGTTTCGTGGCGAGAACTGATCCAGTAAGTGATTCCTGCCGTGCCCCTGTAAACACAGGGGCACGATTTTTTCTGCAGCACGATTCTGTTGTGCCGGTTTTTGCGGACTACGCAGTGTTGGCTTTGTCTGGCCGATTCGCGAGTTGTGTGTGTTTGCCGCTATACTGTTGCGCTTGTTATTTGTTTCGCGGTTGTTTTTGTTCATGTCCCAACACGTTTTTTCTCCCGACGCTGACGCTGATTTGTCGCCCTCGGCGTGGTATGCAGCCGCCTCTCTTCGCGAGGGTTTCATTGCTGACCATGCGCAGGCCAAAGCCATTGAATATCTTCAGGCTTTGTATGAAATGTTGCTCGCTTTCAAACGTAAGCGTCATCGCCCGTTTGGCAAGCTGTTGCCAACACCGGATATTCCGCGTGGCTTGTATTTCTGGGGTGGGGTAGGGCGGGGCAAATCATTCCTGATGGATTCGTTTTATTCCTGCGTGCCATATCGCCGCAAGCGGCGCATTCATTTTCACCATTTCATGCAGGAGGTGCACGCCGAACTGCGCACGCTGGTGAACGAAGCCGATCCGCTGCTGACTGTGGCAAAGCGGATTGCTGCCAAATATCGCCTGATCTGTTTTGATGAGTTTCATGTGAGTGATATCGCCGACGCGATGATCCTCGGGCGACTGCTGAAGGCACTGTTTGAACTTGGTGTGGTGTTTGTGATGACGTCCAACTACCCGCCCCAGGCTTTGTATCCTGACGGTTTGCAGCGCAACAATTTTTTGCCGACGATTGATTTGCTGTTGCAAATGCTCACGGTGGTGAATGTGGATGGCGGCCATGACTATCGTCTGCGTAGCCTGACACGGAGCGAAACGTATATCTCACCAATTGATCCGCAAACCGATCAGAGATTAAAGGACGTTTTCGAGGATATTGCCGATGGCCCTGACCTGAAGCCGGAAATCGAGATTGCCGGACGCAAGATCAAGGCCCGGCGGCATGCACGCGGCATTATCTGGTTCAATTTTAATGATATTTGCGGTAGCGCCCGTGCGCAGACCGATTATCTGGACATTGCCCGGGAATACCACACGGTGATCATCGCCAATATTCCCCGTTTGGCGCCAGGCAATGCATCTGAGGCAAGGCGCTTTACCTGGCTGGTGGATGTCTTTTATGACTGCAGGGTTAAATTGTTGATATCGGCTGAGGTTCAGCCAGATCTGATCTATACCGATGGCGTGCAATCCGGCGAGTTTTTCCGCACGGCCAGCCGCCTGCAGGAAATGCAGTCGGTTGAGTATCTGGGATTGGCGCATATTTCCTGATGGCACATTTTGTTGTCGCAGGTGGCACTTCGCTGGTTGGTGCTTACCTCTTGCCACTATTGGCCGCTCAAGGCTACACAGTAGATGCCATCAGCCGCAGCTGTGAGGCGGGCGCTCGGGCAGGGATTTGCTGGCGTTGTGCGTCGCTTGATCCTGACGAGTTTGCCCGGCTTGATCTTGGCCATGATTATATATACGTACATCTTGCCCCGTTATGGCTGTTGACGCCGATTATCCCCGTGCTGAAACAACGAGGTGTTTCCAGGATTATTGCCTTCAGTTCCACCAGTGTTGTGTCCAAGCAGGGATCGGCACATCCTTTGGAGCGGGCGCTGGTGGCCCGGCTGGAGCAGGCAGAGCAAGCCTTGATCGATTCTGGTTTTGATGGCTGGACTATTGTGCGGCCGACATTGATCTATGCCGCCGGCGCAGACAAAAATGTGGCTTTGATTGCCAGCTTTATCAGGCGTTTGGGTGTATTTGCCCTGATCGGTGCAGCAAAGGGGCTGCGGCAACCCGTTCATGCACAGGATCTGGCGCGGGCGGTTGTGGCAATTCTTGAAAGCCGGCAGACGCTGCAGCGGGTGTATTGCCTGAGCGGTGGTGAAACCCTGAGTTACAGGGCGATGGTGGAACGCATATTTCATGCATTGCACCGCACCCCGAGAATTGTCAGTGTTCCGGTGCCGTTGTTTGCTGCCATGCTTGCGGTGGCGCGATGTCTGCCGCGATTTCGCCACTTGCACATGCAGATGGCCTATCGAATGAATCATGATCTGTGTTTTGATCATGATCAGGCCAGCCAAGATTTTGGCTATGCGCCACGAAAATTTGACCGCCCTCTGGAATAGCCTTGTCCACACCAAGCTGTATTCATATTGTCATCGTCAACTATAACGCTGGCTCTCGTTTGCGCGATTGCGTAGTGTCTGCACTGCAGTCTGACTGTGAGGTGAGGGTGTGGGTGTCCGATAATGGTTCTGATGACGATAGCCTGGCTTTGTTGCGGCAAGCCACACCCAACGAAGCCAGACTGAATATTGTTGAAAATCATGCCAACCTGGGCTTCGCCAAGGGCAATAACCGCATCCTGCCTTTGTTGCCGGAATCCGAATTCATCCTGTTTTTGAACCCCGATTGCCTGTTGCGGCCTGACACCATCAGCAGGATGTGTTCAGCCATGAATGAGCACCCGCAAGCGGGAATGGCAAGTTGCCTGATCGTGAATCCGGACGGCAGCGAACAGCGGGGGTGTCGGCGTACCTTGCCCACGCCATGGCAGTCGCTGGTGCAAGTGTTGCAGTTGCAGAGGCTGTTTCCGGCCTCGAGCCTGTTTCGCTCATTCAACCTTACCGACACACCCCTGCCGGACAAGCCAACTCCGGTTGAAGCTACATCCGGTGCATTCATGCTGGTGCGTAGCTCAGCCCTGGAACGTGTCGGACCGCTGGATGAGGGGTATTTTCTGCATTGTGAGGATATCGACTGGTGTGCTCGCTTTGCCGGTCAAGGTTATCAGTTGCTGTTTGTTCCCGATGTACGGATCACCCATTATCAAGGCAGTTGCAGCAAGCGACATCCATTCAGGGTTGAGTGGCATAAACATCGCGGTATGCTGCGTTTCTACCGCAAGTTTTATGCACAGCGGTATCCGTTGCCATTGATGTGGGCCGTATATTCAATGGTGATACTACGCCTGACCGTGCTTGCCTGCCTGTTTCTGGGCCGGCGGATTGTTCCGGGTATGCGTCGTGATCAGCGGGAAGACGTTTCGTCTGCTTCGTAAGCGCCCAGACGTAGTTGCTCGGCGTCGCTGAAATACTGGCTACGCAGGCGTTGAACTGCCGCTTCACGCTCATTGGCTGACAGATTTGCGTTGGCCACCAGCGCCTTGCGTGCAGCCAGATAAGCATCCATTCGCGCACCCCACTGCGCTTCATCTTTATCCACCGCGGCCAGGCGATCCGCTGCTTCGGCACCAAGTTTTTGCGTTCGTAGCTGATGGATCTGGCTGTCGCCTGCACCGTTCTTTCGGGCGGCCTGAACCTCTTGCTCCACCAATGCATGCTGAACGGGGTGCTGCCGCATGCTGCGCTGTTCGGGTGTCAGTGTGGCATCCAGCTGCGCCAGGCGGTTTGATTTTTCTTCCGCACTCAGGTTTGCATCTTGCTGGATCTCAAGCCTTGCCAGTGCCTGCTCTTCGTCCAGTTGCTGGTTGCCAAACAGTGCCTTGACTTGATCAGGGAGGAAAAACTGTTCCCGGATACGCCGTACCGCGTGCAAACGCTGTTTTAGCGCTTGCAGCATGTCGCCATTTGCGCGCTGATCCTTATCCACCGCAACTAATGCTGCGCGATAGGCAATGTATTGATTCAGCATCTTTTTCGCTTGGGCAGCTGCTGCTGGCGGCAATGAGTGATCCAGTTCGTTTTCAATTTGCCTGCGAATATCTTCCAGGCTTCGTTCCCCCAATGCGGCAAGGTAATAGTCGAAGAAGTCGAGAAGCCTGCTGTCCACCACCAGCTGATCGCCCTGAAGGCGGAACGCCCCATCAGGGCGAGTGCCATTAAACGATGCCGCAAATGTGCCTTGCTTGACTGCGCTGGAGGCCTGAATGACTGACGGTGGCTGCATCGTGGTGCTTTGAATATTCCAAGCCAGAAACGCAGCAAATAAGGCCAGTACAGCGGCAGCGCCAAGAATCTTGTGGATCATTTGTTATCCGATGGTTGTCTCGCCTCAAGAAATTTCCACACAAAGAAGTGGATAGGCGCCATGTTTTTTCATTATTGATTTGTTATTGATATTAAATCGAACAATTTTGTTCATTTGTGATGGTTGCGAGATTTCGCCAGGATGTCAACACGCTTCCGGGTGGCCGGCCAACGAATGATTCATCCGCCGCGTATCTTTTACCCGCGTGTTGCCCCCGCAAATATCGGTTTAAGTCAAAACAAGATGCCGCCTGGCTTACTGAGCCACCTTCAAATGATGTTTGCAATCAATGGTATATCTGGCAATTCGGATGTTTGTTCCAGGTTTGTAGGGGCGATGTTTACGTCAGACGGCCTGCTTGTTGGTGTTTCGGATTGTCGGACAGCATAACAAGACATTGATTGGATTGGATAAACCACGAGAAAAAAGATATGACATTTTTTTAACTAGAGCTTATACTCCAGCAAAACTAGAGCAATAACTTTGATTTGTGGCAGCAAAACTTTAGGGGCGTCGGCTCTGCTGTGTCCGGTGAAGCACGCAGAGATGACAAATGGGCAGCATGAAGGCATTTTGGAGAGCTCGGGTATGAAAGATCGCTACGCCGTCGTTGGCCACTTCTACGACTTAATCAGCAACCTGTATAGCGTTAAGTCGATTCAAAAGAAGCGTTTCCGTTTCCTTGCCCTTGATTCCTACTGGTCTGTGCTCGGCCAGAAATCAGCCTGATTCTCGGCCACGGCAATACAAGCAAACAAATAATAGCGACAACAAGCCAATACAAAGGATGACAAAATGAGCAATCAGACACTGGTACTCGATACACATCTGCGGTCGCCGTCGATCTCCACATTCACGCACAACGAGCGTGTTGGTTATCTGATGAACTACGGTGTGCACCCAATGGCATTCTCGACCATGCAGCCCGATATGGAATATTTTGATATTCCGGGTGTGGGTTACATCGCCTATGCCCGCTACTGGGGTATGCAGTTTGTATTGTCTGATCCGATTTGTGATAACAAGCACACGGAAATGATGCTGGATCGTTTTGTTCAACGTTTCCCGAATGCGATTTTTGCTCAGGTTACCAAAAATGTGGTCGACATCCTGCACCGCAAGCACGGCTTCTATGGTACCCAGTTTGGTTCTGAGTCAAAGATTCCGCTGGCTGACTGGAACCTGCGTGGCAGCAAGAAGCAGATTATCCGTACAGCAATCAACCAGGCAAAGGCGCAGGGCGTAGAAATCAAGGAAGGCCCGTTCGATAAACAGACGAAAAAAATCTCTGAATCCTGGATCAAGACCCGCAAGTGCAAAAACAATGAAATCCGCTTCCTGATTCGTCCGATGTTGATGGATTACAAGGAAGGCATCCGTTATTTCTACGCATATCAGAACGGTGAGGCAGTAGGTTTCGTGTTTTTCGATCCGATCTACCGTGACGGTAAGCTGGTTGCATATGTACCCAATATTTCCCGCGCCTGTGCATCTTTCAAGCAGGGTTTGTGGTATCCGATGATGGTGCACGCAATGGAGATCTTCAAGGCCGAAGGCGTCGAATACATGGATATGGGCCTGATTCCGCTGATGCTGGCTGACGAGATTGAAGAACAGGAATCAAAACCGCTGCGCCTGATTCAGTCGAAAATTTATGCTTGGGGCAATTCCCTATACAACTTCAAAGGCTTGGGGTTTGCCAAGTCGCGGTTTCAGGGGGAGATTGTTAAAACCTATGTTTGTCACCGCAACATGTTGCCTAGTATTGCCATGGTGGCCATGTTCCGCCTGACTCGATTGATCTGACGTAAAACAGCAACAAGACTGTACCGCACACATACAACAAACAACACCAGAAGACTGGCCAGCAGGCCGGCAACCGGAATAATCCGGGGGTGTAACTCAATCAAGAGGACTGGGGAAGACATGAAAACTCGCACTGATCGCTCTATTGTATGCAGCCAGCTGGCAGGTAAACGCGTCTTGATTACCGGCACCACCGGTTTTCTGGCCAAGGTATTACTTGAAAAGCTGATTCGCGACGTGCCGGATATTCGGCAATTTGTGTTGCTGATTCGCGGCAACAAGACTTATCGCACTGCTGCAGAGCGGTTTGAACGGGAAATTCTCAGCTCATCGGTATTTGATCACCTGCGCCAGCAGCGCCCCGACTATCTGCAAGACGTCGTGCGTAACAAACTGCTGTGTGTGACCGGCGAGGTGACCGAGGCGCAATTCGGTTTGAAGAGCAGTGAGTTTACGCAACTGGCAGCCAACGTCGATATCGTTGTTAATGCCGCCGCCAGCGTCAATTTCCGCGAAGAGCTTGATCAGGCGCTGAGCATCAACGCCTTGTCGCTGCTTAACCTGACAGCCCTGGTCAACAAGGCTGGCAAGATTCCGCTGATTCAGGTCTCCACCTGTTACGTCAACGGCTTCAACAAGGGTGACATGTATGAGCAGATGGTCACGCCTGCAAGCCGCATGATTCCGCGCCATCCGGCCGGATATTACGAGGTCGATGCGCTGATCGCCGATTTGCAGCGCAAGATTGACGCAGTGAAGAATGAATGCGCTGATCCGGCAGCATTGCCAGCAGCGCTGACAGACCTGGGCATTCGGGAAGCAAACCATTATGGCTGGAACGATACCTACACCTTCACCAAGTGGATCGGGGAACAGATTGCCGCCCGAGAGTTGCTGGATGGAACACTCACCATACTCCGCCCCTCGATTATCGAAAGCACACTGCGCGAACCGGCTGCCGGCTGGATTGAAGGCGTAAAGGTGGGTGATGCGGTGATTCTGGCCTATGCACGCGGCAAAACCAGCTTTTTCCCGGCCAAAACCGACGAAATCATCGACATCATTCCCGCCGACCTGGTTGCCAACGGCATCATCCTCTCAATGGCCGAGGCATTGGCAGATCGGGGATCGCGGCGAATTTACCAGTGCTGCAGCGGCTCTTCCAACCCGATTGTTCTGGGCGACATGATCGATATCATTCAAACAGAGTGCAAGCAGAACTGGCAGGCCTACGATCGTCTGCTTTACAACAAACCAAGCAAAGATTTTCGCACTGTCAGCCGTGCTACATTTCTGGGCGTGATGGGTATGGCCAAACTGGCATTGGGAGCGATTTCCTGGTGTCGAAAACTGCTCGGCATGAACGAGGCGTTCGCTCTGCAGGATGCCTTTACCACCACGCACACACTGGCCGTCGTGTTCTCTTTCTACACCTCGCCAAGCTACACCTTCCACAACAAAAAGCTGCAACAGCTCGAATCCAGCCTGGGTGATCTCGATCGGCGCATGTTCTCGACCGATCCGCGCCAGATAAACTGGAAACAGTACCTGGGGCATATTCATCTTGCCGGTCTGAATAAATACGCATTAAAAGACAAGCGACGCAATAAAGCTGCAGCACACAGGGCAACGGCCCAGGGCCCGGCCACCATCGCGCCTGCCAGCGTACGCTAGCGCAGCCTGCCGGACTTGACTGATCTCCACTCCTGCAGGCTGCCGGCATGAGAATGCCACCTTGGCGCCCGGATCAATCCATCTGATGGAGTCCGGGTACCGCCCGTAGCCTTGTAGTGCGGATTGGATTTATCAACCCGCGCGGTTTGGTTTTGGATGTGCGGCGCCGATTTGCTGGGTTACGGCTGCGCCTGATCCACCCTGCCACTGGCCTGCAGCCGGCTCTGCTATTGCTTCTCAGCCCAGCCTGCAAGCCAATACCCACGCGCCCTGCAGCTTAAAATCCTTTTTCTGCTCGTGGCAACGTTACGCCACATCCTCCAGCCGCAACAACTCCACCCCTTCCGCCACCCGTTCACCCACGGCGTAGAGGATTTCCGCGACTGTGCCTTTGGCGGCGGCGACCACGCTGTGTTCCATTTTCATTGCTTCCAGCACCATCAGCGGCTGGCCGGCTTCGACTGTGTCGCCGGCTTGCACCAAAACTGCGACGACGGTGCCGGGCATGGGGGCGGTGAGGTTGTGGTTGGTTTCGGCGTTTTCCAGGCCGTCCAGCACCGGGTCGTAACAGGCCATTGGATAGTGGCAACCATCGACGTAGACGTGGTGTTCGTTGCCGAGGCTGATGATTTCGGCGTTGAACTGGCGGCCGTTGAGTTGCAGCCGCAGCTCGCCGTTGGGCAGGCGCTGGCCGTTGAACAGCAGCGGCTGGCCCGACCATTCGCTTTGATAGCCGCTGGCGGCGAAGCCGACGTTGAGACTGTGGCGCTCTACTCCGGATGACAGGTGGAACGTTTGATGATACGGCTCGTTGAGGCGCCAGCCGCTGCTGCTGTGCCACGGCGAGTTGGGTTCGCTCGATGCCAGGCGGCGTTGTTCGGCGCTGGCGCTTTGCTGCAGCAGGCCATCCAGCAGCAAGGCGGCGATGGCGCTGGCCGGTGGCGTGGTCGCTGCCGGCAGCAGATCGTCGCGGAAGCGCGAAATAAAGCGGGTGTCGACATCAAACGCGGCAAACGCCGGGTGTGCCACCAGCCGCGCCAGAAAGTCGAGATTGGTGGTGACGCCGACGATGCGGTATTGCGCCAGTGCCTGTGCCATGCGTTGCAGCGCCTGCTGGCGGTTGGCGCCGTGCACGATCAGCTTGGCGATCATCGGGTCGTAATAGGGCGAGATTTCGTCGCCGGCGACAATGCCGCTGTCGATGCGCACTTGTGCGGTTTGCGGCGGCAGGCGCAGCTGGCGGATGTGGCCGATGGCGGGCAGGAAGTCTTTGTCCGGGTCTTCGGCGTAAATGCGCACTTCGATGGCGTGGCCGTTGATCGCCATTTGCGCTTGCGCCAGTGGCAACACTTCGCCAGCGGCAACGCGCAATTGCCATTCGACCAGATCCTGGCCGGTGATGGCCTCGGTAACCGGGTGCTCCACCTGCAGCCGGGTGTTCATTTCCATGAAATAGAACTGGCCGCTGAGGGTGTCGAAAATGAATTCCACCGTGCCGGCGCCGACGTAACCAATCGCCTTGGCGGCATTGACTGCGGCGTTGCCCATCATCTCGCGCTGCTGCGGGCTCAGGCCGGGGGCCGGGGCTTCTTCCAGCACTTTTTGATGGCGGCGCTGCACCGAGCAATCGCGCTCGAACAAGTAGACGCAGTTGCCGTGGCTGTCGGCAAACACCTGGATTTCGATATGGCGCGGCTGGGTCAGGTATTTTTCCACCAGCACCTGATCATCGCCGAACGAGGCTTGCGCTTCGCGTTTGGCCGAGGCGAGCTGGCTGGCGAAATTGGCCGACGATTCGACCACTTTCATGCCCTTGCCGCCACCACCGGCGCTGGCCTTGATCAGCACCGGGTAGCCGATGCTGTCTGCCGCTTTTTGTAGCGTGGCCGGGTCTTGATCCAGTCCGTGATAACCCGGCACCAGCGGCACCTGTGCTTGTTCCATCAGTCGCTTGGCTGCTGATTTGGAGCCCATTGCCGCAATCGCGCTCGCCGGTGGGCCGATGAACACCAAGCCGGCGGTAGCCACGGCAGCGGCAAAGTCTTCGTTTTCTGACAGAAAGCCGTAACCGGGGTGGATCGCCTGCGCGCCGCTTTGCTGGGCGATTTCGATGATACGCCCGGCGCGCAGATAGGATTCGCGCGCTGGCGCCGGGCCGAGCAGCCAGGCTTCGTCGGCTAACAACACGTGCTGGGCGTTGGCGTCGGCTTCGGAATAAATGGCGACGGTGGCGATGCCGAGTTGGCGGCAGGTGCGGATGATGCGGCAGGCAATTTCGCCGCGGTTGGCAATCAGGATTTTATTAAACATGGTCAGTCTCGCGGCGAAATTGCCCGGTTGCGCCGGGCGCAACCCGGCGATTTGACTGCGTCGCTGCGCCGCTCTGCGGCTGGTCGCCACGATTGGCAATGAGAATCTTGTTAAACATGGTTGGCCTTGCGGCGACCTTGTTGGGTCGGCGATGGATGAATGGTTTGTAGGTCGGACTTCAGTCCGACGCGGTGCTGATATTGGCGCTGCTGTCGGACTGAAGTCCGACCTACAACGGCTAACAATCCCGCCGGGCTGCAGCCCGCACCCCTATTGGCTTGCAGCCTTGCCTGCAGGCCAATAGCAGAGCGGCTTGCAGCCGAGTAGGGTGGGCAGCTTGCTGCCCACGCAGGGGAATGTGGGTTCGGTGGGTAATGCTTGCCCACCCTACACTTGATCGCGATTGCTTGTAGGTCGGACTTCAGTCCGACGCAGTGCTTATTTCGGCGCTGCTGTCGGGTTGAAACCCGACCTACAAATGCACCTACGCTGCAGCCCGCATCCCTATTGGCTTGCAGCCTTGCCTGCAGGCCAATACCAGCGCGGCTTGCAGCCGGGTGCTTAATCACCGTCTGGTTCACGACTCTTGCACCCAGCCCGGTTGGCGTTTGTCGAGAAACGCGCGCAGGCCGTCTTTGCCTTCGTCGCTGGCACGGATGCGGGCGATGCGTTGTGCGGTTTCGTCGATCAGGGCGGGGTCGATGCGCTGGTTGCCGACGTGCTGGATCAGCATCTTTGCCGCGGCCATCGCGTGCGGGCCATTGGCGAGCAGGGTGGTGAGCAGCGTTTCAATCGTGCTGTCGAGTTCGTCGCGGTCGACGACTTCGTGCACCAGCCCCAGTTGTTTGGCGGTGGCTGCATCAAAACGCTCGGCGGTAAGGAAATAACGCCGCGCCGCCGAGATGCCGATCTTGGCGATCACATACGGACTGATCACCGCCGGCATCAGGCCCAGCTTGACTTCGGTGAGGGCAAAGCTGGCGTTGTCGCTGGCAACGACGATATCGCAACACGCCGCCAAGCCCACTCCGCCGCCATAAGCCGCGCCCTGCACGCGGGCGATGGTGGGTACCAGCATCTGGTTCAGCGTCGCCATCAGCGCCGCCAATGCCCGCGAGTCTTCCAGATTCTGCGTCTGGTCGTAGTCGGCCATACGCGCCATCCAGTTCAGATCGGCGCCGGCAGAGAAGCTCTTGCCGTTGGACGCCAGCACCAGAGCG
>JAUPTR010000256.1 GCA_030917985.1 Pseudomonadota bacterium
CGCTCTTCCGATCTTGTAGCCATCTGCGTTGCGGATGTCGCTCCACAGCCAGTATTTGCGGTCGAACAGGTTGTTGACCGCCAGCACCAGCTTGCTGTTGGCGGTCGGTTTGTACCAGCCAGCCAGGTCCACCACGGCATAAGCCGGTGTCTTGAACCACTCGCCGCTGCTGTCATCAACGCGGTTTTTGCTTTGCGCCGCGTTCAGGCGCAGATCGCTGCCGAAAACGCTGTTGTCCCAGCTCAGGCCGAGCATGCCGCGCAGAGGCTCGACGCTGTTGAGCGGCTGATGGGTTTCGGTGTTGTCGCCATGGGCGTAGGCCACCGCCATGTCGGCACGCCATTGCGGCGCCAGCGCCCAGCCACCGCGCAGTTCGGCACCCCAGATGCGTACCCGGCTGAGGTTCTGCGACATATAGGTGGTGTAAGGCACGCCGGCGATGTTGATGCAGCTCGGATCGCTCGGGCAGTTGAGTTTGACGTTTTCGATGAAATCCTTGTAGCGGTTGTCAAACAGCGCAAACTGGCCGTTCAGCGGGCCGCTGCGGCCACGCAGGCCAAGCTCCACACCCACGCTGGTTTCCGGGCGCAGATCGGGGTTGGGCACCGTGGCATACATCTGTGCCGCATTGCGGAAAGCGCCGTTGACCTCGTTGTAGTTGGGTGCGCGGAAGCCCGAGGCGATCTGGCCGAACAACGCCAGTTGTGGCTGCAGGTTCCACTGGGCGCCAAGTTTGGGCGATACGCGGCTATGGGTTTGCGCCACGGCTTCACGCTTGATCACGGTCAGCACTTGCTGCGCCAGATCATCCACCTTGGGCTGCAGGTCGGTGTGGTCGTAACGCAGGCCCGGTGTCAGCAGGAATCTGCGATCCTGGAAGGCGATTTCGTCCTGCAGATAGAGGCCGATGGTATCTGTCTGGCCATCGGCGAAATCGCGCAGCGGGTAGTTTTCGCCAGCCAGCGCGTGGGTGACGGCACCGGTGGCAACATTCACCACCGTTCCGTCGCGCAGCGTTGAAACATTCTGGCGCATCAGATCAAGGCCGTAGCTGAACAGATGGCCAATATCACCCTGCTGCCATTCCGAATCGAACTGCAGACCAAGCCCGGCGGTCGTCTGCTCCAGCTGGAAACGCTGTTCGATATCGCAGCTGGCGGTGCCGGGGCGCGAGGCAGAACAACCGCTGGCAGTCGAGTAGGTAGTGTTGCTGCGGCGCTGCCGGTTCAGGTTGTCAGTTTTTGCATCCTGATAATAGGCACGTGCCAACAGCCGCTGATAAAAGCTGCCGGCCGGTGTGTGCTGGTATTCCAGGCCAAAACGGCTGCGCTCGCTCTGATCGTCGCCCTGCATTGAGGTGATTTTCGACAGCGATGCCGGTATCCGCATGATCTCGGTCTGCACATCCTGCTTGCGCCCTTCCAGCGCCGCTGTCAGCTTGTGGCCGGCCTGCGGCCGCCATACCACCTTGGCCAGCGCGCCGCGATCCAGCGTATCAGCCGGGTTGGGGGTGGAGCGGTTCGGGCCGAAGCTGTCGTCAGTGCCCATATTCCCGGTTTCGTGGCCATTGGCCTGCGCGTAAGCCAGCAGCATGTCCACGCCCTCGCCACGTGCCGCACCCACCACACTGCCAGAGAGGGCATCGTTGGCGCTGGAATAGCCACCACGCAGACGCACGCCGTATTTGGCATCGTCACGCAGCAGATCCTGCGGCTCCAGTGTCAGATACCCCACCACGCCGCCCAGCGCATCCGAGCCGTACAGGCTGGAGGCCGGGCCACGCACGATTTCCACCTGGCGCAGGAAATCGGTCATCGGCGCAGCCGAGGTGCTCATGGTGTAGTTGGTGGGGCCGCCACCGTTGAAAAAGTCCGGCAGACGCACGCCATCCACCAACTGCAACACGCGGTTGTCCTCGATGCCACGGATATTGACGCGGGTGGAGCCATGGCGGCGCATGTCGCGCGCCATCACCACATCCTGCTGATCGCGGAACAGATCGGCCTCGTCCAGCGGCAGGCGTTGCTCCAGCTGCTCGCGGTTGATGCTGGTGACGGTGGCGGTAAGCTGATCCGGCTCGGCCTCATAACGGGTTGCAGTCACAACCGTTGGCCGCAACATGCGCCCGGACTGGGCACTGCCGGCATCGGCCAGCTGCAGCGCCTCTTCGGCCACGACAGGAGAAACACCAGCCCCCATCAGGGCCAGCAGAAGACAAAGGTGACGCCGGCGAAACACCGTCGGCACAAGGTGCGCGTGAACCATGGATCCCTCTCAAGTCAAAACTGGCGGGCTACCACGGCAACACAATGCATGGATGGCTGGCTATGAACAGGAGGTGCGGGCTGTGCCGCACCTCATACAAACGATAACCATTATCAATTGCGAGTAATTATCAGTCAACATATTTTGCATGCGCAAAAACATATTCATGCCGACAAACTGCCAGGCGAAAATCAGGTGTAACGCGAGCAGTTGACAAGCGCCCGGCCATCTCGGCTACACTGCGCGCATCATGTCGCTGCAATCGAGCCGTATAATCCTTCGCTGCCTGTTGGGCGTGATGCTGGCCATTTTTCTCAGCCCCGGTTTTGCCTGGGAAATGACCGGTGGCCACGAACAGCCAACACACGCTGACAAGGTGCTGGATCACCA
>JAUPTR010000257.1 GCA_030917985.1 Pseudomonadota bacterium
CACCAAACGGATTGCCTATTGGCAGCACCACCTCGCCAACCTGTAATCCATCAGAATTTCCCAGCGTCGCAACCGGCAGCTTTTCCAGATTTACACGAATCACAGCCAGATCAGACTCAGGATCATTGCCGATCACCTGAGCCAATGCCGTGCGGCCATCCGAGAGTGCAACCTCGATTTCGTCTGCTGATTCAACAACATGGTGATTGGTCACGATATAACCCTCACCACTTACAATCACCCCGGAACCCAGGCTGGATGCCCGCTGCGTGGCATAGAGCAGACGCTCACCGAAAAAGCGCCTGAAAAGGGGATCATTGAGCAATGGATGAACCGGCACCTTGACCTGTTTACTGGTGTAGATATTCACAACCGCGGGACGCGCCTTGGCCGCCGCATCAGCATAAGATCCACTTCCGGCAGGCAAGGCTGCCGCAGACGCAACCACAGGCGCCTGAGTCAACGTCACCACCTGCTTGCCGGATGAAACGGGCCACGCCAGCAAGTCAGGGCGCCAGACACTCAACGCCAGGCAAACACCCAGAGCGATGGTCGCGCTTTGTGCGAAAATCAGCCACAGTCGTTTCATACGGATCACCATCATGTACAGACAGGAATTGGAAAATTATACACAGCAGTTGCTGGATACTGGCCGCTTCAAAGACTATTGCCCCAATGGCCTTCAAGTAGAAGGCCGCAAGGAAATCCGTCATATCGTCACCGGCGTTACCGCAAACATGGCGCTGCTGGAAGCCGCAGCGGCCGCCGGTGCAGACGCAGTACTGGTGCATCACGGCTTTTTCTGGAAGAACGAAGACAGTCGCGTCATAGGCATCAAGCAACGACGGCTGAAATTTCTGTTGCAGCACGACTTGAACCTGTTTGCCTGGCACCTGCCACTGGATGCCCACCCGACGCTCGGCAACAACGCCCAACTGGCGGAGAAACTGGGGATCAACATAGAAGGATGGTTTGGCGAGCAGAACCTGGCGTGTATCGGCAAATTGCAAGGGCCGATGCCGATACAACAGTTTGCCGCGCTTATCGAAACCCGCCTGCAACGCCCGCCCCTACTGGTCGGCGCAACGGACAAAACCGTATCGCAGGTGGCATTGTGCAGCGGTGGCGCCCAGGGATATTTCCTGGATGCGTGCAATCTTGGGGTAAACGCCTTCATCACCGGGGAAATTTCCGAGGCCGTAGTCCATACGGCACGAGAATCCGGCGTAGCCTATATTGCCGCCGGCCATCACGCAACAGAGCGTTACGGCATTCAGGCACTCGGCGCACATCTTGCCAATCGCTTTGGCCTGTCCCATCAGCACATTGATATCGACAGCCCGGCCTGATTTTGATTTGAATCAGGTAAACAGGTTTCCCCCCATAGCCCTTATGGGTTAAAATCCGGCGGTTTTAGTTTCGGCTTCCACTTCCAGGAACACATCTCATGAGTGAAAACCAAGTAGATAACAGTAAACGTCGCTTTCTCGTTGCCGCCACTGGCGCTGCGGGGGCCGTTGCTGCCGTCGGCGTTGCGACGCCTTTTGTATTGACCTTTATGCCCAGCGAACGAGCCAAAGCAGCCGGCGCGCCTGTTGAGGTAGACATTTCCAAGCTAGAAGCCGGCCAGAAAATCAACGTAGAATGGCGTGGCAAACCGGTCTGGATTGTTAACCGCACCAAGGAACAACTGGACAATCTCGCCAAGCTTGAAGATAAGCTGCTTGATCCAAAGTCGGATGGCAAGATGCAGCCTGAATACGCAAAGAACACGGCCCGGGCGATCAAGCCAGAAATTCTGGTTGCTGTCGGCATTTGCACCCACTTGGGCTGCTCGCCGACCCACCGCCCGGACATCGGACCTGCCGATTTGGGTGCAGACTGGATGGGCGGGTTCTTCTGCCCGTGCCATGGCTCCAAATTCGACCTGGCCGGTCGCGTCTACAAAGGTGTTCCGGCACCTACCAACCTGGAAATCCCGCCGCACAAGTATCTGTCGGATACCCGCGTGCTGATTGGCGATGACAAATAATCAGGGAGCCGCACAATGAGCAATATCATGAACTGGATTGACGAGCGCTTTCCCGCCACAAAAATGTGGAAAGAGCACGTATCCGAGTATTACGCACCAAAAAACTTTAACTTCTGGTACTTCTTCGGCTCGCTGGCACTGCTGGTCCTGGTACTCCAGATCGTTACCGGCATTTTCCTCACCATGAACTACAAGCCGGATGCAAACCTGGCGTTTGCTTCGGTGGAATACATCATGCGTGACGTTGCAGGTGGCTGGATCATCCGCTACATGCACTCGACCGGTGCCTCGATGTTCTTTGTCGTGGTTTACCTGCATATGTTCCGCGGCCTGCTTTACGGCTCGTATCGTCAGCCACGCGAACTGGTATGGATCTTCGGCATGCTGATTTTCCTCTGCCTGATGGCGGAAGCCTTCCTGGGCTACCTGCTGCCATGGGGCCAGATGTCGTTCTGGGGTGCGCAGGTGATCGTCAACCTGTTTGCGTCAATCCCGGTGATCGGCCCGGATCTGTCGGTATTCATCCGCGGTGATTTCGTGGTATCCGATGCGACACTGAACCGCTTCTTTGCACTGCACGTGATTGCGGTACCACTGGTTCTGCTGATGCTGGTTGTCGCGCACCTGATCGCACTGCACGAAGTCGGCTCGAACAATCCGGATGGCATCGAAATCAAGAAGAACAAGGATCCAAAAACCGGCATTCCGCTGGATGGCATCCCGTTCCACCCTTACTACACCGTCAAGGACATCCTGGGTGTGGCAGTATTCCTGATCGTTTTCAGCGCAATTGTGTTCTTCGCGCCCGAAATGAACGGCTACTTCCTCGAATATAACAACTTCATTCCTGCTGACCCCCTGAAGACACCACCGCACATTGCCCCGGTTTGGTATTTCACGCCATTCTACGCAATCCTGCGTGCGATACCTTCATTCGCCGGTACCCAGGTATGGGGCGTTCTGGCAATGGGTGCAGCCGTCGTGATCATTGCCTTCCTGCCATGGCTGGACAAGAGCCCGGTTAAATCGATCCGCTATCGTGGCCCGATCTACAAGCTTGCCCTGACGCTGTTCATCATTGCGTTTATTGGCCTGGGCATTCTCGGCGCGATTCCATCGACCGAAATGCGCACCTTGCTGGCACAAGCATTGTCGTTCGTCTACTTCGGTTTCTTCCTGTTGATGCCGTGGTATACCAAGATCGACTCGACCAAACCGGTTCCGACCCGCGTTACGGGCTAAGGGAGAACAAGATGAAAAAATGGATGAGTAAATTCCTGTTTGCCCTGCTGGCGGTACCAATGATGGCCGTCGCCAGTGAGGACATTCCACTGGACAAGGCACCTGTTAACACCCGCGATTTCGAGTCGCTGCAGCGTGGCGCCAAGCTGTTTACCAACTACTGCCTGAACTGCCACAGTGCCAGCTACATGCGTTACAACCGCCTGCAGGATATCGGCCTGAGCGAACAGCAGATCAAGGAAAACTTCATTTTCAATCCAGACACCAAAGTCGGTGACCTGATGAAAGTGGCAATGAATCCGAAAGATGGCGCGCAGTGGCTAGGCGCAGCCCCGCCGGACCTGACCGTTGTTGCCCGCTCGCGCGGTGCAGACTGGCTGTATACCTACCTGCGTGGCTTCTACCGTGACGAAACACGGCCAACCGGCTGGAACAATGTTGCGTTCGACAAAGTCGGCATGCCGCACGTGCTGTTTGAAATGCAGGGCGATCAGGTTCTGGAAGTGACCAAGCATGAAGGTCACGAAACCAAAACCCTGAAGCTGGTTAAAGCCGGTAGCCAGACTCGTCTGGGCGCCGATGGCAAAGCCGACACCACAGAATATGACAAGACCGTTGCCGATCTGGTCAACTATCTGGTTTATATGGGTGAACCGGCACAAAACAAGCGCCAGACAATCGGTTATGTTGTCCTGCTATTCCTGACACTGATCTTCCTGCCGCTGGCTTACATGCTGAAGAAAGAGTACTGGAAAGACGTACACTGATTCAGCCGCTGACAGCAGACAAAAACGGAAGGCAACGACCTTCCGTTTTTTTATTAAAAATCAATAACTTGCTATACAAAACTGGTATTTCTGCACGACTAACTGCTAGAATTGCCGTTTTTGCGCATTAAACGAAAGGCAAGCCTCATCATGATGACCCTCTATTCGGGTACAACCTGCCCATTCAGCCATCGTTGCCGTATCGTTCTGTTCGAAAAAGGCATGGACTTCCAGATCAACGATGTCGACATCCACGACAAACCGGAAGATCTGGCTGTAATGAACCCCTACAACGAAGTGCCGGTGCTGGTAGAGCGTGATCTGATCCTGCACGAAGCCAACATCATCAACGAATATATCGATGAACGTTTCCCGCACCCGCAACTGATGCCGGCCGACCCGGTCATGCGGGCACGCGCCCGGTTGTTCCTGTTCCGTTTTGAGCAGGAATTGTTTGTCCACGTGCGTGCACTGGAAAATGCAGCTTCGTCGAAGAAAGACCAGGAAAAAGCACGCTCGGCAATTCGCGACAATCTGACCCAGATTGCGCCGGTTTTCACCAAGCAGAAGTTCATGCTGGGTGATGAGTTCTCCATGCTCGATGTTGCCGTTGCCCCGCTGTTGTGGCGCCTGGAACATTACGGTATCGAATTTGCCAAACCCAATCCGAACCTGATGAAATATGCAGAGCGTCTGTTCAGCCGCCAGGCATTCATCGACTCGCTGACACCCAACGAAAAAGCGATGCGCAAATGATCGACTGGCCGGCTAAAGCGCCGGCCTGATTCCAATTCAGGAGCAAAGCATGAGTGACAGTTCGATGAAGCCCTATCTGTTGCGCGCAGTGCATCAATGGTGCACCGATCAGGGGCATACCCCTTATCTGGCCGTAGCAGTGCTTGGTGATCGTATCCGTGTACCGATGGAATATGTCAAGGACAACGAAATCGTATTAAATGTCAGCTATAACGCCACGCGTGACATGTTGATCGAAAACGATTTCATCACTTTCTCCGCCCGTTTTAATGGGGTGCCACAAGACATCGTCGTACCAGTTGGCAACGTGATTGCACTGTTTGCCCGGGAAAACGGTATGGGCATGAATTTTGAAGCCGTCATCGACGAGGCCTCCCCCCCCACACCTCCATCTCCACCAGACAGCAGCGAAGATCGCCGCCCCAAGGGCCGCGCCAAGCTTCAAGTGGTGAAATAGTCCCCAGAATCATTGCCCGGCCAAGCCTGCCGGGCATTTTCTTGCCCTGCCCAATTCGAAGCAATCTCTCCATGCTTCGCTTTTCTGCCAACACCACCGAGACAAATTTCCAAAACGAAACAACGCATACACGCCACTCTCTCATAACCCCTTATATTTCTTGAATATTAGTAGTTATAGCTATACTCAAGGCATGGGCAGCAGATTGGTCGATTTCGAAAATGGATACAGCATGGGCAAGCAACGTATCAGTGTAGGTGATATCCAGCTGGGCAAGCCGCTCCCTTGGGCCGTCAGCGATGCCAACGGCAAATTACTGCTGCGGGAAGGCTTCGTTATCGAAACAGACGCCCAGCTTAACCGCCTGATCGAACAAGGCATGTTTGTCGATGAGGACAGCCGTGGAAAAAGGCTGGAAGTTGTACAAGGCAATACCGAGCCCCCGTCGGCAGTGCAGTTGATAACAGAAGCCCGCAATCAGCTGATGCAAATATCGCGGAAGCTGAAGAATGTGGATTTTGACCCCCAGCAAAAAGCCTCTGAAATTGCCCGGCTGGTGCAGCAAGCCTGCAACATCAATCGCGATGTTGCGCTGGCAATGATCTTGCTGAAGCAGGAAGGCAGCTATGCCATACGACATCTGATCGGCTGTGCTGTGGTCAGTTGTATTGTCGGCAGAGCCATGAACATGGCGGACGAAGAATTGCAGGCAATGCTGAAAGCTGCCATGACCATGAATCTGGGCATGATTGAAGTTCAGGACAAACTCAACAGCTTTGGCGGCGAACTCACCCCGGCGCTTCAGGCCGCGATTCAATCACACCCGAAAAAGAGCGTCGAAATCCTGAAACAACTCGGCATCACAGATACCTTGTGGCTGGAGATGGTGTTGCAGCATCACGAAACGGAAGACGGCAGTGGTTATCCAGGCAAACCGAGCGGAGAGCAGATCCGGCGTGGCGCCAAAGTGATCCACATGGCCGATCGCTACACGGCCCGCATCAGTAAACGCGAAAACCGGCCCTTGGCACTGCCCAATCAAGCGCTACGAGAGCTATTCCTGGAACGCGGACAAACCGTCGAACCAGCGATTGCCGCCTACTTCGTAAAGGAATTGGGGCTGTATCCGCCAGGCACGTTGGTTCGTCTCACCAACGGAGAAACCGGCATTGTCAGCAAAGCCTCCGACAACGCCCGCACACCTTGGATACATAGCCTGATCGGCCCGCGTGGCGCGCCACTGAGCTTCCCGATCCGGCGCAAAACCAGCGAGGCGCTATATGCCATTCATGACGTGGTCGACCCGCGTAAACTGGATTTTCCGATTCGTCTACAAGCCATCTGGGGCAGCGATGCGGCCGGGGGCTGACGCCAATTAACCCATTAGGAGCAGCCATGCTACTGCAGCGCGAACAATCCACCTTATTGCTGGTAGACGTGCAGGAGAAACTGGCTTATGCCGTACATGCGGCGGCCAAACTGATTGATCACTGTGACTGGATGCTGCGCCTGGCGCAGGATTGCCATGTGCCGATTGTCATCAGCGAACAGTATCCGCGCGGTCTCGGCCCCACCCTGCCGGGGCTGTTGCAAACCGCCGGCAACACTACCCGACTGGATAAGACGGCATTTTCCTGCGTGGCGGCAGGTTGCCTGGATTTACCCGCCTGCAGTGATCGTAAGCAGATAGTTCTGATCGGTATTGAATCGCACGTATGTGTATTGCAAACAGCAATAGAACTACACGCAGCAGGAAAACAGGTATTCGTGGTCGCCGATGCGGTATCATCGCGTTCGCCCGAAGACCGCGAACTGGCGCTGGCGCGCATGCGCAGCACCGGAATTCATATCATCAGCCGCGAGATGGTGCTGTTTGAATGGATACGCGATTCGGGCCTCCCTCATTTCAAACAACTCAGTCAACGATATTTACAACAGAAATCATGAGCAGCTTTGCCGAAACCCTGAAAACCCTCCCCTCCGTTGCCGAATTTTCCCGTCTGGATTTGTACGCTGGCGAGGCCTGCATTGCCAGCATCGAAAACAAGCCCGGCCAGGCAGGATCGCTGGCAGTCTACGCCTATCTGTTGCAGCAATTTGGCTGCATCAATGGTGATGCAGCCGCCCGAGGCTTGGCCCTGTATGGCGAGCATACGGCAGACGCCCGCAGCTTCCCGGGGAAACATCCGAACATTGATCGCCTGATTGCAATTGAACAAGGTGGTGCAGCACTTGAAGGCAAGCTCCTGCCGGCGGCCTGAATCACAGCGCCGGCACAAACAAAAAAGGCATCCGTTATGGATGCCTTTTTCATTTACACAATCATCAGCGCGCGCTGCGTGGTGGCAGCAGCAGCGCGGGAATCTGCTGCTCCCGACGGCCGCCAAAGCGACTTGGAGGCTCACCACTAGGCAACTGGGTGGTGTGAAACAAGGCTGCTGGAGATGGCTTTTCCTTGACCGGCGCGGCACCCGGCTCAAAGCCATCAATCACGCTCACCGGCAGACTTTGCTTCACCAGCTTCTCGATCGCCGCCAGTTGCTTCTGCTCTTCCGGCGCCACCAGCGAAATGGCAATCCCCTTGGCGCCAGCGCGGCCAGTGCGGCCAATCCGGTGCACATAATCTTCCGGTGTATTCGGCAAATCGTAGTTGACCACAAACGGCAACTGATCGATATCCAGACCACGCGCAGCAACGTCGGTGGCCACCAGGATATTCAATTTTCCTTCCTTGAATTCGGCCAGCGTGGCAATACGCTGCTGCTGTGATTTTTCGCCATGAATCGAATCAGCAGAAAAACCGTCACGAATCAGATCACGCGACAGTTTTTCGGCACCATGACGCGTATTGCAAAACACGATCACCTGCGGGATTTTCTGCTTGCGCACCAGTTGTGCCAATACGGCACGTTTACGCCACAGTTCCACTGCGTGTACCCGTTGCTCGATCTGATCGGAAGTCTGATTCTGACGCGCCACTTCGATCAGCAACGGTGTTTTCTGGAACTGGTCGGCAAGTTTCTTGATTTCAGGCGAAAAAGTCGCCGAAAACAGCAAGGTCTGACGGTTTGCCGGCAACAAGGCGAGAATGCGGCGAATATCGGGCAGGAACCCCATATCCAGCATGCGATCCGCTTCGTCCATCACCAGCACTTCCACGCGCGACAAGTTAACGGATTTCTGTTGTACGTGATCCAGCAAGCGCCCCGGTGTTGCCACCAGAACTTCAACGCCGGCACGCAGCTCACGTGATTGCGGCTCGATATTTACGCCACCGAATACGACTGATGAACGCAATGGCAAATGTTTGCCATAAAGTTTGACACTATCGCCCACCTGATCGGCCAATTCGCGGGTTGGCGTCAGGATCAGCGCACGCACCGGGTGCATGGCCGGGGAGTGGCTGTTATTCGCCTGCGGCTGCAGCCGGCGCAGGATCGGCAGAGTAAAGCCCGCAGTTTTGCCAGTGCCGGTTTGTGCAGCAGCCAGGATGTCGCGACCAGACAATACAGCAGGAATGGCTTGTGCCTGAATCGGGGTCGGCTCGGTATAGCCTTGCTCGGCCACCGCGCGCAAAATTTCTTCACTCAAACCCAAATCAGCAAAAGACATTCATCACTCCAGCCGCCGTCATGGCAGCAACATCAACTTCAAAAAATCGGATTTGTGCGTGCGGGGAAAAGCGTCGTTTTGCCCACACCACAGCTTGGGCGCGATTATAGCGTAAAAATGCACAAAAACCGGAGCTTAGACAGGAACAGGAGGAAATGGAAACGTTGCAGCCATCACCGATACTGCCAGAAATCAGCAATCACTCATCGGCAGCCGAACGATATTCGCGCTTCCCATAGCCGGCAATGCCCATCAGCAGCCGCACCAGAACATAACTAAGCCATGCCATCAAACGCGCAGCCAGCGTACGCTCGCGCACATCCGACAACAGAATGGGCACCGAACGCTCTTGCATCGAACGCTGCAGATCGGCACGCAGTTCACACGCAAAACGCGCATCACGCACCATCACGTTGGCTTCGCGCGCCAGCAACAGGCTGAACGGATCGATATTCGAAGAGCCAACCGTTGCCCAGTGCTGATCCACCACCGCAACCTTGGCATGCATAAAGCTGGCGGTATATTCGAAGATCTCGATACCTCCTTCGAGAAAACGCCGGTAGAGCGTGCGCGAAGCATGGTGCAGCAGCCAATATTCCACCCGGCCCTGAAGCAGGATCACGACCCGCACACCGCGTTTTGCCGCGTCCAGCAAATGCTGACGGAAGGCATAGCCAGGGAGAAAATAAGCGCAGGCAATAACAATTTCCTGCCTGGCAGCAGCAATTGCCGCCAGATATTCCTGCTCAATGGCGCGGCGATTGCGCAGGTTGTCGCGCACCACCAGTGCGGCCTGCATGGTGCCATGCCCCACCAGCGTCAATGGAAGCCGTGGCAAGGTCAACCATGGATACTTGAACTGCGCCCAGCAGGTTTGCCACCACAGATGTCTGACTGCGGCATACAACATGCCCAGCAGCGGGCCTTCCACCCGCACCGCATAGTCATAACGTGGCGGCACCTGATTTGGGGTGTTGAAATCGTCGATGACATTGATGCCGCCAACAAAGCCGACACGGGCATCAATCAGCGCCACCTTGCGATGCATGCGCCGCAGCCTGTGCCGGTGCAGGCTGAAGCGCGACAGTTCGGGGCGAAAGAACATCACCCTCACTCCGGACTGCAACAAGGCATGTTGCAAGTCCTCGGGAAAACTGCGACAACCAAAGCCGTCCATCACCAGACTCACCAACACGCCACGCCGGGCCGCCTGCATCAATGCGTCGGCAACCTCAAGGCCGGTTCGGTCAGGCTCGAAAATATAGGTTTCAAGATGCACCGAGTGTATCGCAGCAGCGATTTCGTTCAATAAAGCCGGAAAATACTCGCCACCATTGCGCAACAACTGAATCCGGTTGCCGCCCAGATAACGATTCATCGAGCTCGCCTCATGGTGGCCGACAACGGCGCATGGTCAGAAATTTTCGACCACGGCAGACCGCCGTGCACCTTGGCGTGTTCAATGTGAAAGCCACGGTAGTAGATGCGATCCAGCGTCAGCACCGGCAGCTTGGCCGGAAAACTGCGCGCTGGCATGCCATGCAGCGACTCAAACACCTCGCGTAACGCCAGTTCTTCAGTAAACACTTTACAGGCCTGCTGCCGCCAGTCGTTGAAATCGCCGGCAATGATCAGCGGCGCATCTGTTGGCACCAGGGTTTCAATGCGTTGGCGCAGCGCTTTCAGCTGCTTGGTGCGATCGCGGCCCAGCAGGTTCAGATGCACACAGATGCAATGCAGCGGCTCATGCCAGCTTGGCACCTGAATTTGCGCATGCAGCAATCCCCGGCTTTCAAAACGGTTCACCGAAATATCCTGATTCTCCCAGTCGAGAATCGGAAAACGCGAGAGGATGGCATTGCCATGGTGGCCGTGTTCGTAGACGGCATTGCTGCCATAGGCCACCCGATGTGCCAGCGATTCGGCAAGGAACTGGTGTTGCGGCGCCTGCGGCCAGTGGGCAAAGCGCCGTGCATGGCCCTCGTGCTCGCCCTGCACCTCCTGCAAAAACAGGATATCGGCATGCAGTTGCTGCAAATGATGGCGCATATCGTGCAGGGTCACGCGTCGATTGAATTGCGACAAGCCCTTGTGGATGTTGTATGTGGCAATGCGCAGCACGGCCATACCGGATTACTCCTGTAACAACGGCGACTTCAGCGGCAAGGCGCGGATCGCCTCGGCGTTGCTGGCGGAAAACACCTGCGTTGCAGCCTCCTGCCATGGCACCCAGCGATAGGCCAGATGCTCGCGCGGTGCGAGCCGTGGCGCGAGGGGCTGGGGCAGACACAAACTGAAAACATGCTCAGTGTTGTGCGTGGTGCCAGGCGGATAACGATGGCGCCACTTGTGGTAAATCTCGTAACGATTCTGCTGTTGCCAGTCACGCAGATTGTCGGCGTTGGCAACAAAGCCAGTCTCTTCGCCTACTTCGCGCACTGCGGTCTGCCACAACGTTTCATCACCTTCACGACTGCCGGTTACCGACTGCCAGGAACCAGGATAGTCGGCCCGCTCCAGCAACAGCACCTGCAGGTCGGGCGTGTGAATCACAATAAGGGCAGAAATCGGTTGTTTGATAGGCATGATGAGAAGGTCGGGCTTTTTGCAAATTGTCCTAAAAACTGCAACTGAATGCGCCTGACCGCGCTTTGATCGGCTTGCCAGTTAAGGCGTGACGATGCGGAGCACTGTTGCGCGCCAGAAGAAACGACGCAGTATGACGCGACGAGCACCCTGCTGCCGGGTGCATGGCGCGCCTCCCCACAAGGTTAACGGCAACAATATGCAACAACTCAGCATTCATTGGATGTCTCCAGGGAAAACAGGCGGTCAACTGCGGCTTTCAGGATTATAGCAAGCAGAGCCCGACATAAGCGCTGAGAGCCTGCCGGGTGTCTGCAATTGACCAAAGTAGTCTGGCACCGGATGATGACGGTCCACCTGTGCATGCGCAAAAACCCTTGCCTGCCGTCGCGTAGCGGCGAAACAAATGTCAACAGAACCTGCAACGGAAAAAATATTGATGAACCCGCTTGCGCCACGCCATGCACGTTTTACTGCTTTCATACTGATGGCCCTGCTGTTTCTGGGGTTGGTTGAACTTGGGCTGCTGGTGCCGATTTATGCCGGGCTACTGGCCTATTCACTGATTCTGGCACTGGCAGCACGTTGGACGGCACACCCGGGTCAACAGCAGCGCTCGCGCTGGCTAGGGGTGGCAGCTGTCGCTGCGCTGGTGGTACTCGGGCTGCTGCTGATGGCCACCGGCCTGCATCTGGCGCTGCGCAATGGCCATGGCGTGCAGGATCTGATGCACAAGATGGGCGACATCCTCGCCTCGGCACGCGCCTGGCTGCCGCAGCAGATCCAGACCGAGCTACCGGAACAGCAGGCACTGCTGCAACAGGCCAGTGTCTGGCTGAAAGAGCATGCCAGCGAGCTGGGTTCGATCAGTTTCGGCGCAATTGCCGGGGTAGGCTATGCGCTGGTCGGCATTCTGCTTGGTGCGCTGATTGCCGTAAACGGCATCACCGGGACAATGACACATCGACCGCTGAGCCAATTGTTGCTGCTGCAGGTCGATGCATTGCGCGATGCCTTCTGGCGCGTAGCAACGGCACAGGTAAAAATTTCGCTGATCAACACCGCATGTACCGGCATCTACCTGCTGCTGGTATTGCCCGCAATGGGCGTACAGCTGCCGCTGGCCAAAACCCTGGTGGCGATCACGTTTGTCTGCGGCCTGCTGCCCGTGGTGGGCAATCTGCTGTCGAACACTGCAATCGTCACCATCGGCCTGAATTACTCACTACCGGTGGCGGCGGGGGCACTCTTGTTTCTGGTTACCATCCACAAGCTGGAATATTTCATCAATGCGAGGATTGTCGGCCACAACATCAATGCGCGCATCTGGGAACTGCTGATCGCCATGCTGCTGCTGGAGCGCCTGCTGGGCATTGCCGGGCTGGTGGCCGCACCGGTGTTCTATGCCTGGCTCAAGGCAGAATGGCTGCGCTGGGACGAATTGCCGCCCGAAGCAAATATTGACCAGGCTTAATGGCGCCGCCACGGCCGCTGTCTACAATGTAATGCATGCTCATTGCAGGGTTGCGCCGAATGAATCTGTCTTTTCTTGCCAACACCGAACTGGTTTCACTGCCCGCCTTCGCCAGCAGTCTGGCAATCGGCCTGCTGATGGGGCTGGAACGCGAACGCAGCCCGGCCGCCAATGCCGGCTTGCGTACCTTTGCGCTGACTGCGCTGCTGGGTACGCTATCAGCCATGCTCGCAGAGCTGACACACATGCCCTTGCTGATCGGCTTTGCCATGGCCGGAGTAGGCATCGGCATCATCAGCTCTTATTTCCTGCAGGTGCCACAGAACCGCGACCCCGGCACCACCACCCAGGTGGCCCTACTGTTGTGTTTTGGCTTGGGCGTTTTGTGCTGGTACGAAAACCAGACACTGGCGGTGATGCTGGGGGTAACCGCCACATTATTGCTGTATTTCAAGACTGAACTCTCGGGTATGTCAAAACACCTGAGCCGCAAGGATTTGTTTTCCATCCTGCAATTCAGCGTGCTCAGTTTCGTTATTCTGCCGGTGTTGCCGAACCAGGAATTCGGTCCATATCAGGCGTTTAACCCCTACCAGACCTGGATGATGGTGGTACTGATTTCAGGTATGGGGCTGGCCGGCTTTGTTCTGCTGCGGATTTTTGGTGCACAGATGGGCGCCCCGCTGCTGGGGCTGATGGGCGGCATGGTATCAAGCACTGCCACCACGCTCAGTTATGCGCGCCACGCACATGAGGATGCCAAGCTGCAGTATTTCGCCATCACCGTGATCGTGCTGGCAAATCTGACGATTTTTGTGCGGCTTTGCATTCTGGGTGTGGTGGTGTCACCGGATATTGCCCGGTCGCTGATCACCATGCTGGGTGTGGCCTTGATCTGCGGGCTGGCGGCAGTAGGCCTGCAGCTGCGCGGCGAACACGAGCCGAATGCCTCGCCGGAAATGAAAAATCCAACCGAACTCGGCACAGCGCTCACCTTTGGCGCCATTTACGCGATTGTGCTGTTCTGCTCAGCTTGGCTCAACGATATCGCCGGCAACCGCGGAATCTATCTGGTGGCGCTAGCGTCCGGCCTGACCGATGTGGATGCCATCACCCTCTCGTCGCTGCGCCTCTACAATCAGGGGCGCCTGCCAGGGGATACGGCGCTGATCGCCATTGCGCTGGCAGTGCTCGCCAACACGGGATTCAAGCTGGGACTGATTGTGAGCATAGGCGGCTGGCAGCTTGCCAAACGCTGCGCGCCGGTGCTGATTGCCGCAACCTTTGGCTTGCTGGGTGGGCTGGCGCTGACCGTGATCTGAGTCAGAACGGGCACAGTCGCTATTGATAGCCATTATCATTTACATCTATAATCGCCAACTTACATCGTCAACAGGAGTACCGCAGTGAAACGCATCGCCGCCCTTGTCTCCCTGAGCCTGCTGTCCGGCGTGGTTGCCGCCGAGAGCGTTACTGTCTATTCGGCGCGTAACGACCAGCTGGTGAAGCCGCTATTCGACGCATTTTCCAAAGAAACCGGCATTGAAGTCAGAACCCTGACCGACAAGGAAGGCCCGTTGCTGGAAAAACTCAAGGCCGAAGGAGCCAATACCCCGGCTGATGTGCTGCTGACCGTGGATGCCGGCAATCTGTGGGCGGCGGCCAACGCGGGCCTGCTCAAGCCGGTGCAGTCGGCCACGCTGGCAGCCAATATCCCGGCACACCTGCGTGATCCGGGCAACCAGTGGTTCGGCCTGTCGGTGCGCGCCCGCACCATGTTCTACAACAAGATCAAACTCAAGCCGAGCGATCTGTCGACTTACGAAGACCTGGCCAATGTAAAATGGAAAGGCAAGTTGTGTCTGCGCACCTCGAAAAAGGTTTATAACCAATCGCTGGTGGGCATGCTGATCGAAGAAAACGGCGAGGCCAAAACCGAGCAAATCGTCAAGGGCTGGGTGGCCAATCTGGCAACTGACCCGCTGCCGGACGATACCAAGCTACTGGAAGCGATTGCCGCCGGTCAGTGTGATGTCGGGATTGCCAACACCTATTATTTCGGCCGCCTGATCGAGAAGAAAAAAGACCTGCCGGTAGGCCTGTTCTGGGCCAATCAGCAGGCAGGCGGCGTGCATGTCAACATTTCCGGCGCCGGGGTCACCCGCCATGCCAAAAACGAAAAAGCTGCAATCAGGCTGATCGAGTGGATGTCGAGCGAGAAAGCCCAGAATCTGGTGGCGGACATCAATCTGGAATACCCGGCCAATCCGAAAGTGAAGCCAGACCCGCTGGTAGCCAGCTGGGGCACATTCAAGCAGAACCAGATCAACGTCAACAAGGCAGGTGAAAACCAGGTTGCCGCAACCAAGCTGATGGATCGCGCCGGCTATCGTTGATTGACGGGCAACAGTGGCGAATGGCTGGCCTGGCAGCCTGTCGGACTTGCGCGATTGTCGCAGATCAGGTGGAGACAGCGAGGCAGGATTTGCCCGTTTTCAAAGCACATGGCAGGCCCATGTAACGAGAAAACGGGCAAAAATGGTTTGCTTCTGCAACCGTCGCAACAAGCCGATTCACGCCTGCTCCAGCAGTCGCTTTTTGTAACCCTTTTGCCATAAGGTAATATACGGCGTTTTGTCATCACAAACGCCCACCTCGATGCAGGCATCCGCGACACCGCGTCACCCGGCGCTCAACTATCTGCCCGCACTGCTGATTACACTGGTCACCCTGCTGCCGGTGGGTGTGGTGCTGTCCTCCCTGCTGCAGCCAGCCGGCGATGTCTGGCAACACTTGCTCGACAACCTGCTGCTGGAACTGACCCTCAACACCTTGTGGCTGATGCTCGGCGTCGGCGCTGGCAGCGCCATCCTCGGCGTCAGCCTGGCCTGGCTTACCGCTGCCTGCCATTTTCCCGGACGGCGTTTTTTCAGCTGGGCGATGATGCTGCCACTGGCCATGCCGACTTATGTGCTGGCGTTCACGCTGATCGGCCTACTGGAATTTACCGGGCCGTTGCAAACCTGGTTGCGAGGTTTCGGCGATATCGGCGGCTTTCCCAATATCCGCTCTCGCGGCGGCGTGATTCTGGTCATGTCACTGGCGCTTTACCCCTATGTTTACCTGCTGTGCCGCAATGCCTTTCTTACCCAGGGCCGGCGCCTGCTGGAAGTTGCCCAATCGCTTGGCTACAGCCCGCGCCGCGGCTTCTGGCAACTGGCCCTGCCAATGGCACGGCCCTGGATCGTCGGTGGCGTCAGCCTGGTACTGATGGAAACACTGGCTGATTTCGGCACCGTTGCCACGTTCAACTACGACACCTTTACCACCGGCATATACAAGGCATGGTATGCCATGTTTTCGCTGCCGGCGGCCTCGCAACTGGCGAGCCTGCTGCTGTTGCTGGCGCTGGGCCTGATGCTGGCCGAACTGCGCCTGCGCCGGGGCAGGCAATACAATGCGGCCGGGCGTGGCGATCCGGCGCTGCCGCTGCTATTAACAGGCTGGCGCGCCTGGCTGGCCAGTGCCTGGTGCGTGCTGATTCTGTCTACGGCATTCCTGATTCCGCTGGCGCAACTCCTGATCTGGGCGTGGCAAGTGGCCGCCACCGATCTAGACCAGCGCTACCTGTATTTTGTTGGCCACTCCCTGTTGCTGGCCGGGCTGGCAGCGTTATTGATCACGGCAGCCAGCCTGGTGCTTGCCTATCTGGCACGCAATAACCGGCACTGGGGCATGCAACTGCTGACCCGCCTCGCCACACTCGGCTATGCAGTGCCGGGCGCGGTACTGGCGGTCGGTGCATTTATTCCGGTGGCCTGGCTCGACAACCTGCTGATCGACAGCCTGCGCCCCTGGTTGAGCAACCCACCCACACAAATCATCAAGGGCACGCTGTTTGCGATGCTGGTCGCGTATATGGCCCGTTTTCTTGCAGTCGGCTATCAACCTGTAGAAAGCGCGCTGCAACGGATTACGCCAAACCAGGAATATGCCGCCCGCAGTCTGGGAGTGTCCGGCCTCAGCCTGTTGCGGCGCCTGCATTTACCCATGCTACGCGGCGGACTGTTGACCGGCCTGCTGCTGGTGTTTGTCGATGTGATGAAGGAAATGCCCATCACCCTGATGACACGGCCATTTGGCTGGGACACACTGGCAATCCGGGTGTTTGAAATGACCTCCGAGGGCGAATGGCAACGGGCTGCGCTGCCTTCGGTCGCCCTGGTGCTGGTGGGCCTGCTGCCGGTGATATTGCTGATGCGTAATAGCGAGAAAACCTGATGTCGAACCCCACCCCACCCTGTTTGCAACTACAAGCCGTTTCGCATGCCTACGGCGAAAGGCAAATCGTCGACAATATCAGCTTCAGCCTGGCCAGCGGCCAGATCGGCTGCCTGCTGGGGCCGTCCGGATGTGGCAAAACCACCTTGCTACGCTGTCTCGCCGGCTTCGAAACCCCCGGCAGTGGCAGCATCCGCCTCAATGGTAGCGAGCTGTTCGGCGCCGGGCTGAATGTTCCCCCGCAGCAAAGGGGCATCGGTATGGTGTTTCAGGACTATGCGCTGTTTCCGCACCTGACGATTGCTGACAATATCGGCTTTGGCCTGCAGCGGCTGGACAAGGCCGCGCGCCGGCAACGTGTCAACGACCTGCTGCAGCTGATCGGACTGGAAGCCCTTGCCAGCCGTTATCCACATCAGCTGTCCGGCGGCCAGCAGCAACGCGTGGCACTGGCGCGCGCACTTGCCCCCAAGCCAACGCTACTGCTGATGGACGAGCCGTTCTCCAATCTCGACGTGGATTTGCGCAAACGTCTCGGCGAGGACATCCGCCGGCTGCTGAAACACGAAGGCATGACAGCGATTCTGGTCACTCACGACCAGGATGAAGCCTTTGCCATTGCCGACGAGATCGGCATCGTCCATCAAGGACATATCGCCCAGTGGGCCACACCCTACCAGCTATATCACGAACCGGCCAACCGCTTTGTCGCCGATTTCATCGGCGAAGGCACGCTCATTCCCGGCAAGGTACTGGCGCCGGATAGCATCGAAATCGAACTGGGCGTTGTGCCAGGCCACATGCCGGCCGATTGTTGCAGCGGCTGCACAGTGGATGTACTGATCCGCCCGGACGACATCCAGCATGACGACGCTAGCCCTGTCAGCGCCCGGGTTCTGAGCAAGACATTCCGCGGTGCCGAATTTCTCTACCGCCTGCAACTGGCAAGCGGCACCGAGCTGTTATCGCTGGTACCTAGCCACCACGACCATGCCATCGGCGAGGCAATCGGCATTCGCCTGCAAATCGAACATGTGATCGCCTTCGACCGCAAATAGCGATTGCGGCCGGGTGCCGTGGACAGAATGATGCCGCCAGCTTGCATGGCAATCGTCACTCACTTGAAATTCTCGCAGTGCACACTATCTATCTCAGCAGCAAGCTG
>JAUPTR010000035.1 GCA_030917985.1 Pseudomonadota bacterium
GGGTACGCCAATCAGCAGCTCAGCCAATGACAAGGCAAACACCAGCCGGTAGAAGTCGTGCAGCGAAAAAGCGCGTCGCTGTACCGCAGCCTGGTCACTGGCTGGCGGATTGGACAATAGCCATTGCAGATAGGCGATGGGAGACTTCATGCAGGGCTCCAAAACAGGGGTGGCGTGCGACAAGCGGGAATTTTAGCGGCAATTGCCGGGCGGGATGCGAAAACCGGATATCGCTTGGCGGGCACAGCCAGCCGCGTTAAGGTAGCACCCCGTTTCCAGCGAAATCCCCGCACCATGCATATCTGGGTTGATGCCGACGCCTGCCCGGGCGTCATCAAGGATATTCTTTATCGTGCAGCAGAGCGCCTGCAACTGCCGCTGATACTGGTTGCCAACCAATATCTGCGAACACCTGCTTCGCCGTGGATCAAGGCGATCCAGGTGCCAAAAGGTTTTGACGTGGCCGACAACCATATCGCCGAACAGGTGCAACCGGGCGATCTGGTGATTACCGCCGACATTCCGCTGGCGGCAGCGGTGATTGAGCGTGCAGCAACTGCACTCAACCCGCGCGGCGAACACTACACCCTGGAAAACATCCGCGAAACACTGGATATGCGTAATTTCATGGATACCTTGCGCAGCAGTGGCGTGGAAACCGGCGGCCCGCCACCATTCAGCCAGGGCGACCGGCAGGCCTTTGCCGCCAGCCTCGACAGGTTTCTGGCACGTTACCAGTCTGGTCGCTGATCGGCGGATCACATGCTGCCGCAAGCGAAGCGGGCTGTGCGGCAATGTTATACTCCGCGCCACCGCGCTACCGGATCATTCGCAGTGAAACACATTACGCCGCAGCAATTGGCCGAACTGGCGCAGCAGGCACAACAATCGCCGCGCCAGCGGGCAAACCTGAATCTGCACCAGCAACTGGATGATCCGATCCAGCGCCTGGCGATTGCCATGGAACCCGGCACTTATGTAAGGCCACATCGCCACCCACACACCTGGGAATTACTTTACCCGCTGCAAGGGCGCTTTCTGGTGCTGCATTTTGACGCTGCGGGCACGGTGATAGACCGCGCCGTTCTTGGGGAATCCGCCGCAGTGCTGGAGAATCCGGCCGGCTGTTGGCATGCTGTGCTGTCGCTGGATGGCGGTGGCGTGATTTTTGAAGTTAAACATGGTCCGTACATGGCCATCGATGCGGGCGATTTTGCTGCCTGGTCACCCGCTGCCGATAGCGCCGACGCCATCCGTCTCAACAACTGGTATGCCATTGCACAAATTGGCGACCGCTTTTCTGGCTGAACTTACACGTGGCACTCAAATCAACCGTTTACAAAGCCAACCTGCAAATTGCCGACATGGATCGGCATCATTATCAGGACCATGCCGTCACCATTGCCCGCCACCCGTCGGAAACCGACGACCGGATGATGGTGCGCCTGCTGGCATTTGCGCTGTATGCCGATGAGGCGCTGAGCTTTGGCAAGGGCCTGAGCGACGATGAGGAGCCGGATCTGTGTGCGGCGGATCTGACCGGTGCGCTGGATTTGTGGATTGACCTGGGCCAGCCGGACGAAAAACGCCTGCGCAAAGCCTGCAGCCGGGCCAGGCAAGTGGTGGTGTTCAGTTATAGCGGCAGCGGCGCGGATGTGTGGTGGGAGCAGATTCGCAACAAACTGGATCGTTTGACCAATCTTGCCGTCTTCAAATTACCGGCCGGCAAGGCTGCGGAGCTGGGCAAACTGGCGCAGCGCAGCATGCAGTTGCAGTTCACCATTCAGGAGCAACAAGTGCTGCTGACAGATGGCCAGCAGAGCGTTGAACTGGACCTGGCCAGCGCCCGTTGTTATCCGGGCAATCAGTAACACTGCATTCGTCTGTAATACTGCTGCGCCGGGCAGCGTCACACGCCGCCCGAGCCTGGATCTTGGCTGCAAAGCCGATAAACAGGTGCTTCTAAACCGTTACGCGTTTGATCAGTGCCACCAAAGGCTCAATCTCACCATAGAGCTGTTCAGCGCCACGCTTGTTGGCGTCCACCAGGCTTTGTGCTGATTGAGCGTGAATACTGATGTGCTCAACGTTACCGGCAATCACCTGCATGGCACTATCCTGCTCGCGCAAGGCATCCACCAGCTCCGTCATGCTGCTGATGGTGCGCGCAGTCTGATCGCGAATGGTCTGGGTTACCTGCTTCAGGTTATGCATGTGCGACTGGCCTTCGGCCACCATGTGCTGGCTTGATACCATATTGGTGTTGGCGACTTCAGTACGCTCGACAATCACCCCAATCAGCTTGCCGATTTCGCCGGTTGCCGCCGTGGTGCGCTCTGCCAACTTGCGCACTTCGTCGGCAACCACGGCAAAGCCGCGCCCCTGTTCACCGGCACGCGCCGCTTCAATTGCGGCATTCAACGCCAGCAGATTGGTCTGATCGGCAATCTCCTTGATCACCTGCACAATGGAGCGGATTTCCGACGAAGACTTTTGCAGATTGAGCAAGGTGTCACCCAACTGCGTAATTGAATCCACCACCCGCTCGCTGTTGCTGGCTGCCGACAGGACGCCCTGCATGGCGCTATCACTCTGCTGGTTGGCGTCGGCAAAGGTGGCGTTGACTTCCTGACTGATTGCGGAAATGTGACTGATGCTGGTGGACACCTGCTCTACCGCAGCGGCAGTAGAATTTGCTGCATCCACCTGCGAGCTGAAAGCGACCGCGATATCCTGCGAATTGCGGCTCATATCGGAGACCAGATGATTGGTACGCTCAACCTGCGAGCGAATCTGTCCGATCAGATCCAGCAGATAGGAACGTAGCTGGTTGTAGGAGTCGGCGGCGTCGGTTAACTCATCTCCGGATTGAAGTGTCATCGGCTCATGCAGGTCTCCGCGCGCGCCGCGTTTCAA
>JAUPTR010000258.1 GCA_030917985.1 Pseudomonadota bacterium
GGTGGGTATCCACTGCACCTTCATGATCTCCGGCGTGTTGTTTGCGCTGATGGACAAGATGGCTGCCAAACACTGATTGTTTCCGGTGCCGCCTGCCTGGCGGCACCCTGTATCCTCAGTTTCTGTTGACGTTTGTTTCGCCGCTGCTGCGCCAGTGCTGCAGAAAATCTTCCGGCGGGATGGGTTTGCCCCATAAATAACCCTGGCCGACATCACACTCCAGCGCGGCAAGAAACTGCGCCTGTGCCTCGGTTTCCACGCCTTCTGCCACCACCGACAGGCCCATGGTTTTGGCCAGCGCGATGATGGCGCGCACGATGGCTTCGCCGTTGCGGTCGATTTCGATTTCCTGCACAAAACTCTTGTCGACTTTCAGCGTATCCACTGGCAACTGTTTCAGATAGCTGAGCGAGGAATACCCGGTGCCGAAGTCGTCAATCGCCAGCTCCACGCCACATTCGGCAATTTCTTCCAGCAGTGTCAGCGCGTAGTCTTTCTGCATGATCACCGATTCGGTGATTTCCAGTGTCAGCATGTTGTCGGGCAGGTCATATTTGCGCTGCAGTTGCAGCAGTTGCTGTGGCAGATTGCCGCGCTCCAGTTGTTTCACCGAAACGTTTACCGACAGCTTCGGCAGCTGCCAGCCAAGTTTGCACCATTCATCGTATTGCCGGCAGGCTTCTTCCAGCACCCAGTTGCCGATATCGACGATCAGGCCGGTTTCTTCTGCCACCGGAATGAACTCGTCGGGGCGAATGGTGCCGCGTTCCGGGTGTTGCCAGCGGATCAGCGCTTCGGCACCGAGCAGTGCGCCGCTGAACATGTCGATCTGCGGCTGGTAATGCAGCGAGAATTGCTTGTGCACCAGTGCCACCCGCAGCGCCGATTCGATTTCCAGCCGCTGCATGGCCAGGTCGGTCATCAGTGGTGTGTAAAAGCGATAACCGTTGCGGCCTGCCGCCTTGGCACTGTACATCGCGGTGTCGGCATTTTTCAGCAGCGTCGGCACGTCCTTGCCATCCAGCGGAAACACGCTGATGCCGATGCTGGCGGAAACGTGCAGCGCATGGCCACCTGCCTGCACCGGCTTGGCCACCAGTTGCAGCAGCTTCTGCGCCACATTCAGCGCGGCGCGCGGGGCATCGATATCGACCAGGATGACGGTGAATTCGTCGCCGCCGAGCCGTGCCACGGTGTCTTCGTTGCGCAGCAGCGCCTTCATGCGTTCTGCCACTTCACGCAGCAGCGTGTCGCCCACTTCGTGGCCGAGGGTGTCGTTGACATCCTTGAAGTTGTCGAGGTCGATGAAAATCACCGCCACCTGCTGCCATTCGCGCATTGCCCGGCCCAGGCTGTGGCCAAGCCGGTCGAGCAGCAGGCTGCGATTGGGCAGGCCGGTGAGCGGATCATGGTGGGCCATGTATTCCAGCTTGGCGTGGGATTGCTTGATGGCGCTGATGTCGGAAAACACGCACACATAATGGGCGATATCGCCGTGGTCGTCGGGCACGGTGGAAATCGTCAGCCAGGCAGGAAACACTTCTCCACTGGCGCGGCGATCCCAGGTTTCTCCCTGCCAGCTGCCTTGCTGGCGCGCCTGTTCAAAAAAGCGGTCCAGTTCGGTATCCACACCGTTGTAGTCGATACGGCTGAACAGCGGGCGCTTGCCGATCAGCTCGCGAATGCCGTAGCCGGTGATTTCCTGGCAGGCACGGTTGGCCTTGATGATGCGTTGCTGGATATCGCAGATCATCACTGCTTCCGAGGTGCTTTCAAACACCGTGGCGGCAAGGCGCACCTCGTCGCTGTGCTGGCGTTCTTCGGTCACATCCTCGCCAAAGCAGATCAGGCCGATGACTGCGCCACCGGCATTGCGCCGCTGCACGGTGTGCCAGCGGATCAGGCGCGGCATGCCGCATTTGCACTGGATCGGATATTCATCCACCGATGGCGCGGCATCGTCGCGCAGCTGGCGTTGCATGGTTTGTTGTACCGGCGCTTGCTGCGGCTCGGGGATCAGCCGCTCAATCCATTTTTGCCCGACGAGGCTGTCTGAGTGGTGCCCGGAGAGCGTAGCCAGATGTTTGCTGCAATATTCGATGACACCGTTGCTGTCGAGTTTGACGGTGAGCAGTTCAACTTGGTTGAGCACTTCCAGCAAGGGTAGCTCGCCCGAAGATTGGCGGCTGATATCCAGACCGCTGCCGATCAGGTATTCCACCTTGCTGCCAGAGTCATCCAGCAGGGCGGTGCTGGCCCACTGGATGCGTTTCTGCGTGCCATCACGTGCCTGCCAGGTGTTTTCGAAATGATGCGGAAAACGGCCCTGCAGCGCCCGCCCGAACTCGGCCTGAATGCTGTCGCGCTGGGCGGCTGCAATCACCACCTCCCAGAACGGCTTGCCTGCTACCTCTGCTGCACTGAAGCCGGATACCCGTTCGCAGCTGGGGTTGAAATAGACAATCCGCCCCTGGCGATTGAGCACCGTGATCAATGCGCCGCTTTGATCGAGGATGGTTTTCTCGAAAGTGTCGTGTGTCTGCTCTGGCATGCTGGTCTCGGCACGAAAGTTGCGACTGGCGGGAACTGCAAAATAGCAGCCGGCTCGCGTGGCGGTCCGGCTATGCCAGTTTAGTCCAGATTTTGTTTGCCGGCCGGCAGATCCA
>JAUPTR010000259.1 GCA_030917985.1 Pseudomonadota bacterium
CCATATGATATGTCTCGCTTCCTGCGCGCCGGGCTCCTTGCACTTCATCCAGCTCGCCGAATAAATCAGCGCTTCCCTAAAGAATGTGCTTCAGACCAGGAGTCATCAACAACGAACCCCCTGTTTTTTTCGAGCATGCCTGAATTTGATGACAGAAGTTCTACCAGCAGTTGTGGCGTGTGGAGATGGGCGAAATGGTGTTCCAGCCATTCGCACATCTGTGGGCCTGAGAGCGTTGCCGTGCCTGCGGCCAGCCAGACGGGAGAAATCCAGCGTGAGCGTGGCAGGAGAATCCATTGTGCCGGGGATTGTTGCAGGCGCCGGCGGGCATTGCCGAGCGTTTGCCACCAGCCGCGCGGGTGCTGCTTTGCCAGCCCGCGAATGGTGTCTGGCGGCACCTCCCACGGGTAAAACAGCCAGCCTTTGAACCAGCCCAGTCGGTGCCCGATGGGCTGGTTCAGTTGCGCGGTGACGCTGCTGTGTTGCGACAGTGGCAGTTGCTGATGGAACAGCTTGTCGAGTTTCAGGTGCAGCTGATCCTCAGCATTGGGTCCATAAAATCCCTGAATCCCCAACTGCGGTTGATGTTGCAAATAGACTTTGAAGGCGCATTCCAGATGCAGCAGCGTTTCGAACCCCGGCGTTTGCAGCAGAAAGTCCAGTTCGCCGAGGGTGCGCTGTGGATCGCGGATTGGCCAGTGTTCGGCAATGATCTGCCATTCTGGCAGATGTGAGAAAGCAAAGCCCAGCAGGTTTTCAACGTAATAACCCAGCCGCTTGACGGGCCGTGTGGCGAGGTGCGCCAGTAGCGGCTCGGGCTGTTGCTCCAGCTGCAGCAGTAGTGATTGTGCCTGCTGCAGCAGTTGTTGTGAGGCGTGGTCCGACCAGATCGGGTAGTGATCAGCGTCAAGCAGCGCCGGCGCGCCAAGCAGCCAGGCCAGGTCGCGCACGGCAGGATGATGAAGTTGCTGGAGTAAGTGATCCAGAGTCATCCTGCCGCCGTTCAATCAGTCTGCCACATTGCCGTTGGTGGCTTTGGGTTTGCGTCGCCGGCGACGGCGAGAAGCACTTTGTTTGTCATCGCCGCGATTGCCATCAAGCTCGACAGGCATTTCCGCAGGCGTTGCGCTCGTTGTTGCAGGTTCGGCCACGCCGGGTTGCACAGTGTTGCCGTTGCCTTTGTTCGGGCGTCGCCGACGCCGGCGCGGAGCATCGGCGCTGTTCGGCTCCGGCTGTATCTGTTCGTCGGGCTGTAGCGGCGCTGTGCTCACCTCCGTGCCGGGTGTTGCGGTATCTGCCCGGCCTGCTGCGGCATCACTCTTTTTCTGGCTTTTGCGACGACGCTTGTTGCGTGACTTTTTGTCATCGCCATTAAATGCCGGTTCACTAGCCAGTGCCGCAGCACATTCCGCATCCGAGGTTGTTTCGTCCCAAACTGCGGGCTCTGCCTCCATCTCGGGCTTGATCACAGGCGCTGCAGCTGGCGCTTGTGGCACCAGCACATTGCCTTCCATCAAGCGCCTGGCGCTGCGGCTCATCACCACCTTGGCCACTTGCCAGTCATTCCCCTTGCCGCTGACTTCTGCCGCCATGCTGGTAATACCCGACGGCTGGCCGAAGTTCAGGCTGCGTTCGGCGGGCAATGCCTTGCCCAGCGTTTGTGATACCACCGTGCCGGTGACGCTGGCTGCCACTACCAGTGCGATGGCGCCGGTGCCGGTGTAGGCGTGGTGCAGCCTGCCCATCGAGACGATACGCGCCGACAGGTCATAGTCAGCTTTGTGGATGGCTTTGCCCGCCGCGCTGAGATAGTCGGCGGGTTTGGCGACGAAGCTGATTTTTGGCGTGGCTGGACGTTCTTTGCTGGCCTGTTCCGGTGTTTCAGCCAAGCCCATGGCAACAGCTGCGTGGGCGCGAATCTGTTCCAGCTTGTGCAACAGCCTGGGTTGGCTGTTGATCTCGTCCTGCAACTCCAGGCCGGTCAGGTCCAGGTCCTTGGCTTTGAGGAATACCGTCGGGTTGCCAGCGTCGATCAGCGTGACTTTGAATTTGCCGAGATCCGGGATGTCGAGCGTATCGGTCTTGTTGCCAGTAGGAAACAGTTTGCCGGAACTGCCACCAGCCGGATCGAGAAACTCCAGCTTGATTTCGGCGCCGGGAAATGCCACACCATCGAAGTTGAAATCATCTTCCACTACCACCTGGCCATTTCTGACCGGAACGTGGGCGATGATTTTCCTGTCGATATTGGCCTGCCAGATGCGTACCGTGGTGACGCCTTCGGTTGCCGGTAGCAGCTTTTCTTCAATGGCAAACGCGCCAACGGCGGCAGTGAGATTGCCGCAGTTGCCGGAATAGTCGATCAGCGCGTCACCAATGGCAACATGGCCAAACAGGTAGTCGACGTCGCAATCTGTTTGTTCGCTTTTGCCGACAATGACGATTTTGCTGGTAGATGAGGTGCCGCCTCCGACACCGTCAATCTGCTTGCCGTAGGGGTCGGGGCTGCCCATGGCGCGCAGCAACAGCTGGTTACATAGTTGCGCATTCTGTGGCAGCGCATCGGCGCGAAAGAACAAGCCCTTGCTGGTGCCGCCGCGCATCAGCACGGCGGGAATTTTTCTTTGTGTCATAACATCCATCTGGCACCCGCCGCCAAGTGGCTGGCGTGCGCCCACAATTCGTTTAATCAAGCTGAGCCGCGTGGGCTGAACAGCAGGGTGTTGGCGGCCCAGGTGATGGCGCTGTAAAGCAAGGCGCCAAAAAAGGCTGGCCAGAAGCCGGCAACGCTGAAGCCTTCCAGCATGTAGGCCGCCAGGCCAAACATCAGGCCGTTGATGACCAGGGCAAAAAAGCCGAGGGTCAATACGCTGATTGGCAGGGCCAGCAATTGCAGCACAGGCCGGATCACACTGTTGATGAAACCCAGAACCAGAGCAATCAGCATGGCGCGCCCGAAACCGGCAATCTCAATTCCTGGAATCAGATCGGCCACCAGCAGCAAACTTGCTGCATTAACCAGCCAAACCAAGATCATGTTTGCCATTTATCGGGATCCGTCGTCCTGTGTCTGGCCGAAATTGTGCACTGCTTTGGCGATGGCGTGAAGTCTGGCCAATGCGATTGCTTCAGGAATCCTCGCTTTATCGGTTTGGGA
>JAUPTR010000036.1 GCA_030917985.1 Pseudomonadota bacterium
CCAGACAATCAACGTGGCACGCAAATCTCGGCTACGTAACGCCCCCATTTGCCGGGGCCAATATAATCGCCATAGGCATACACCACCCCACGGGCATTGCGGAAAGCGCCGGTGCCGGCAACAATCACCGCCTGTTCGGTGGCGCCGCTAGTGCCCATCGAGCCGGCATCTGCGCTGAACAAGGTGCCAAATGGCGTCTTCAGTACCGTGCGCCCGGTAAACAGCTGCCGGGTCTGGGGGATCTGCGCACCGGCCGGCATCTGCGGCACGCCGCTTTCGAGTGCCATGGCAGGCGTAAAGGTTTGCCCTGCATCAGAGCCATACACCACCTCCGCAGTCAGGCCGGAGCTACCCTTGCCAAACCGCGTAAGCTCGGTGCTGAAGCAGGTATTTGGCACCTGCAGTGCGGCCAGATAGGCGTTGCCGGGATAGGCCTGGACAATGTTGCAGTCGGGGTCGGGCAGCAACTGGATGGCACCGGAAAAACTGCGGCAGGTTTCTGCCGCGCTGGCGGGCACGGCCAAACACACCAACACTGCGGCGCTAATAAAATGCTTCATGAAATGTTTCCTCTGGTGTTGTTATTGATGTCTGCTTCAGCTGCCCATGCATGCGTGAACACATAAGCAGCTGTGCAGCATAGGCAGCCCACAGATTGCGGCGCAAGCCCCGTCTGAAGCAGAATCCGGCAAGTTTGCCCGGTTTGGAAAAGGATACGGACAGCAAGTGCCGGAAAACCGGCAAGAATCCGGGCAATCCAGCTGCAAGCAACGTTGTTGCTGGAATCACACACATCGAGCCAGATCGGCTGGGCGGGGCGTGGGCGTGTATCCGCATGGATAACAACAGGGGCGCTTGCGCAACAAAAAGCCCCGCTTCAAGCGGGGCTTTTTGTTGCGGCCAGACAGGCCAGATGTGAAGCGACTTACTTCGATGCAGCAGTCATGTATTCAACCGCAGCGGCAAACTCGGCATCGGAGCCACTATAACCACCCTTTGGCGGCATCGCGTTCAGGCCTTTGATGCCACTGGCGACCAGTGCATCCATGCCCTTGCCGATACGCGGAGCCCAGGCTGCCTTGTCACCCATTTTCGGGGCACCGGCAGCGCCGGTGGCGTGGCAGGCAGCGCACATCTGGCCGTAGATTTCCTTGCCCTTGGTGGCCGGATCAACCTTGGCAACGGCGTCGGCGGCAGCACCAGCGACTTTAGGCTCGGCAAAACTGCCGCCCGATTTATTGGCCATATAGGCAACCGCACGGCCCACTTCGTCATCGGTCAGATCAGGTGCGCCACCACGAGCCGGCATGGCGTTCAGGCCCTTGGTGGCACTGGTCATCAGCGCTGCCCAGCCCTTGCTGATACGTGCAGCCCAGCCAGCGTTGTCGCCAACTTTCGGCGCACCGGCAGCACCCGTTGCATGGCACGTGGCACAAATGGCAGTGTAAACCTGCTCACCCGTGCGTGCGCCCGGCGCAACCGGCTCGCTGGCTTTGGATACGCCCACCGGCTGGATACGTGCTTTTACTGCTTCAGCCGACATGGTCGGGCTACCCATATCAGCACTCGACGTGCTGGCGCTGCCCCATAGCTGCACCACAAAATAAGCCGAAGCCACCGGAATGGCGATTGCGCCCAAAACGGCAACCAGCGAGGTCTTATTGCTCATGCTGTCAATCCCTTAAATCAAATTATTGGTAATCAAACCGGCTGATTATACCCGCAAAGCCAGCGCGGAAGAACCTTCAGGCAAGACTTCCATAGACGCTGCAAAAAAAAGTCGCTATGCTTACGGCCTCTTCCGCACTGCGCCCGTGGTGAAACGGATATCATGTAGCCCTCCGAAGGCTAAGTTCCAAGTTCGATTCTTGGCGGGCGCGCCAGCTACTCTGTGCCTGCACCACTACATTTTCCCGCTCTTGGCAAACCGTAGACGCTGCCATTGATCTGCCCCAGAATACGCGGCTTGAATCACGCCGCAGATGGACACTACGATGGACTACCCTACCCCGAGTTTTGAAAACAAAGTTGTCAGCTTCGACCTGCTGCGCGCTGCCGTCGCCAGACTGCCGCAGCCGGTGGTGTTCACCAATGGCTGTTTCGATATCCTGCACCGTGGGCATGTCACGTACCTGGCTCAGGCGCGCTCACTCGGGGCTTCGCTGGTGGTGGGCGTCAACTCCGATGCATCGGTGAAACGTCAGGGCAAGGGCGACGACCGCCCGATCAATAACGAAGCCAATCGCATGGCGGTGCTGGCAGCACTGGAAGCGGTGAGCCTGGTGGTGGTTTTTGACGAAGATACGCCAATCAGGCTGATTGAAGCCATACAGCCCGACGTGCTGGTAAAAGGTGGCGACTGGAGCGTTGACCGCATCGTCGGCGCCGACGTGGTCAAAGCCAAAGGGGGCAGCGTGCATTCGATCCCCTTCCTGTTTGATACCTCGACCACCGCCACACTCAAGAAAATCCGCGCAGGCGATTAGTTTTCCAGGGCAATGCGGCCCACTTGCATCCGCCGCATTGCCGCGCGGCGTCTGTTTGTCAGCATCTGACCATCAGAGTCATTCCTAAGGAAGCGCTGATTTATTGGCTGCGCGGGCGAATTGCTACGTACCACAGGCAGGCAATTCGCTAAGCAAGCTTTGCTTGCCAAGCTCGGTTGCACTCGCGCGGTGCTCGAAAGCTCGCCTATCTAAAGTTTTGTCTC
>JAUPTR010000260.1 GCA_030917985.1 Pseudomonadota bacterium
CCGGCTGGTCCTGGTATCTGTTTGCGGTACCGGCAATCTACATCGCGCGGCTGCGTGGAACGCCGGTATTGATCAATTATCGAGGCGGCGGGGCCGAAGCTTTTTTTGCTAAAGCCTCCGGTTTTGCCTTGCACAGCTTGCGTCAGGCCGATGGACTGATTGTGCCTTCCGGCTTCTTGCGGCAAGTGTTCGGCAAATTCGGTGCCGATGCCAAAGTGATTCCCAACATTATCGATCTGACCCGTTTCAAGCCGCGTCAGGGCAAGCATGGCCGGCCCGATCCGCACGTGATCGTCACCCGCAATCTGGAGCCGCTGTACGACATCCCTACGGCATTACGCGCATTTGCCCGCGTGCATCAGACGCTGCCCCAAGCGCGGCTGACCGTTGCTGGCTCCGGCCCGCAGCTGGCCAACCTACAGCAACTTGCGAATGAGCTGGGGATTGCTGCCGCGGTCAACTTCTGTGGCCGTATCGACAATGATCGGATGAACGCGTTGTATGCGTCGGCCGACCTGATGCTGAATCCAAGCACCGTCGACAATATGCCGATTTCGATTCTCGAGGCGTTTGCCAGCGCTGTGCCGGTAGTATCGACCGATGTTGGTGGGGTGCCGTTTGTGGCAGAACATCAGCGAACCGCCTTGCTCGTGCCGGCCCGTGATCCGCAGGCGATGGCGGCGGCGATGCTGGAAATTCTGCTGCATGCCGAATTTTCCGAACAGTTGGCCAATTCAGGGCTTGCCGAAGTGCAGTCCTATGCCTGGCCGGAGGTGCGCGACCAATGGCTGGTGGTATATCGCGATCTTGCCTGGAAACGAGGAAAATTATGAGCCTGTATACCTACATCGTCGCCAACCTGTTATTTCCATTGCATGAATGGTTGAAAGGCCACACCACCGTTGCTATCCGCAAGCAGATGGATGAATCCCAATGGTGGGCGGCAGAAACGTTGCGTGAACTGCAATTGCAGCGCCTGCGGTCATTGTTGACTTTGGCGGGGCAGCACGTTCCATATTACCGCGACCTGTTTGGGCGTATCGGTTTTGACCCAGCGACGGTGAGCAGACTGGAAGACCTAGGACGAGTGCCCTTGCTTGACAAGGCAGATATCCGCGCCGGGGTGGAGCATTTTAAGGCCGATAATGCTGAGGGACTGGCTCGTTTCAATACCGGTGGATCGAGTGGTCAACCGTTGATCTTTTTCATCGGCAAACAGCGTGTGTCGCACGACGTGGCAGCGAAATGGCGCGCAACGCGCTGGTGGGGAGTGGACATTGGGGATCCGGAGGTTGTGATCTGGGGTTCACCGATCGAGCATTCCCGCCAAGATCGCATCAAGCAGATTCGTGATTGTTTGTTGCGCACCGAATTGCTTCCGGCGTTTGAGATGTCGACCGAGAAGCTGGATCAATTTGTCGACGAGATTCGTCGCCGGCGCCCCAGAATGCTGTTTGGTTACCCCTCAGCACTCAGTTACATCGCTCGGCATGCTGCGCAAAAAGGCATTCGGCTGGATGAGCTGGGAATCAAGGTTGCCTTCGTGACTTCGGAAAAACTATACGATGAGCAGCGCGACGTGATTCAGCGCGTGTTTGCTTGCCCGGTTGCCAATGGTTATGGTGGCCGCGATGCTGGTTTTATTGCTCATGAATGCCCTTCAGGCGGTATGCACCTTACCGCGGAAGATCTGATAGTAGAAATCGTTTCCCCGGAAGGGGAGGTGTTACCGGCTGGAATGTCCGGGGAAATTGTCGTCACTCACTTGGCTACCAGTGATTTTCCATTTATCCGTTACCGTACCGGAGACGTGGGGGTGCTGGATTCGAAACCATGTGCTTGTGGACGTGGTTTGCCTCTACTCAGGGAGGTTCAGGGACGCACCACGGATTTCATTCTTGCGGCGGATGGAACGGTAATGCACGGGTTGGCGCTCATCTATACCGTGAGGGATTTGCCGGGGGTTGAGCAATTCAAGATTATTCAGCATACCCGTGAGTTGGTAGAAGTGTTGTTGGTGACTGGGCCGCAGTTTGATTCTGCCTCGTGTAAGCGCATCGAAGTGGATTATCGGCGGCGGCTGGGGCACAGTGTTGAAATACTGATTCGTCAGGTTAAAGAGATCGATCCGGAGAAATCCGGAAAGTATCGTTATGTGGTCAGCAAAATCAGCTAGCAACTCCACGGCTGAATCTTCCTTTGCAGTTATGACAAATATTCACAACAAAATGGCAACAGGCGCTGCCTGGATGGTGATGTTCAAGGCGTTCGAGCGTTCGATCGGCCTGATCAGCACAGTTATTCTGGCTCGTCTGCTGGTGCCGGCTGATTTCGGCCTTATCATGATGGCGATGTCGATTATTGCTGCGCTCGAACTTTTGGGTGCGTTCAGTTTCGATGTCGCCTTGATCCAGAACCGCGATGCCAGTCGTGAGCACTACGATACGGCCTGGACTTGTAACGTGTTGTTCGGACTGAGCTGTTTCGCGATGCTGCTAGCACTTGCCGCCCCGGCCGCCCATTTCTACGACGAGCCACGGCTATTGCCCTTGATCGCTACGCTGGGGGTGGGCAATCTGATAGGTGGATTCGAGAATATCGGTATTGTTGCATTTCGTAAAAACCTGCAGTTCCAGCAGGAGTTCAAGTTCCTAGCTGCAAAGAAGGTTATTAGTTTTACCGTCACCGTCACTGCAGCCTACCTTTTGCGCAACTATTGGGCGCTGGTTGCGGGTATGTTGACCGGGCGTATCGTCGGAGTAATTATCAGTTATGTCATGCAGGCCTATCGGCCGCGTTTTTGTCTGCAGAAATTCAATGAACTGTTCAGCTTTTCCAAATGGCTGCTCGCGAACAACTTCATCTTTTTCCTTGTACACCGATCAGCTGATTTCGTTATCGGTCGCATGCTTGGAGCCAAATCGCTAGGCCTGCATGGTATTGCTTATGAAATTTCCAATCTGCCCACCACCGAAATGGTGGCGCCAATCAACCGGGCCGTGTTCCCCGGTTATGCTAAAATTGCGAGCGATCAGGCTGCCTTGCGCGACAGTTATTTGAAGGTGACCAGCGCGATTGCAATGTTCGCTGTGCCGGCCGCAACGGGCATTGCTGGGGTAGCCAAGGCGGCGGTTTTCCTGCTGCTGGGTGATAAATGGCTCGACGCTGTCGTCCTGGTCCAGGTGCTGGCGTTCTACGGCGCAATCGGCGCCTTGCAAACCAATACCGGACCAGTCTACATCGCGATCGGCAAGCCGCGGATACTGACAGTGACCTCGTTGATCTACGTTTGTACACTGCTTCCATTGCTGCTGGTTGGCATCAATCTACATTCCTTGCCCGGCGTGGCATGGGCGTTCCTAATCGTGGCCTTGCTCAATATGCCGATCAATCTGGCCTTCCTGATGCGCGAACTCAATATTTCGTTAGGCCTGCTGCTGGCCGGTGTGTGGCGGCCTATTCTGGGTGCTGCGGTGATGTATGGAGTGGTATCGCAGATCAGCTATTTGTTCGGGTCGATCACTGACTCGCATCAGGCGGCGCTGCAACTGTCGGTGCTGGTGTTGTCCGGCTGCTTGACATTCGTTGCGCTAGTGCTGGCCAGCTGGCATTTGGCCGGCCGGCCGGAAGGTGCTGAGCAGTGGGTGTTGTCGAATGTGCAGCAGCGCCTTGCTAGGTGGGGGGCATGATGAGCAGCCAGGCCAAAATAAGCATTTTGTCGACTAATCTGTCGACCAATTGTACCAACCGCTGCCTGCGTCTGGCGCAGGCCTTGCAGCCTTACTATCGTGTTGAGCTGATTGGTCCGACCTTCGGTGTCGGCACGCATGCCGGCGAAGGCGTATGGCCGCCGCTGGCCGGTGTGGATATCCCGGTGCGTTCGGTGCGCGGTGACCGTCTGCCGCAATTCTTGCCCGAAGTCGGCAAGTTGCTGCGGCTGTGTGATGGGGACTTGCTGCTTGCCTGTAAACCCAGATTTCCGAGTTACGGTGTGGCGCTGCTTAAACGCAGTCTCAGCGGCAAACCGGTGATACTGGATATTGACGATGATGAACTGGCGATGACGCTGC
>JAUPTR010000261.1 GCA_030917985.1 Pseudomonadota bacterium
GCATGTATCCGCTGACATTGGAGGGACTGGATCGCGCCATTCGCCGTCTGAATAAAAGCCTTTAAGGACTCCAGAGAGCTGTTATCCGGCCACCGCCGGATAAGCAAGGCAATGGCCATATTGGGACAATATCCGGCGTAAGGTTAATTGTGTGTAAGTGAATCGCCCCGGGTATCGCGGAGGCTGGTTGGCTTAAGTTAAAGCAGCAGTCTCGACCTTCTCGGCGAGTTGCCGCCAGTAGTTTGCCTCAGCTTTGTAAGCGTCTCGCCAACCCATCTCCCCAGTTCCCGCTAGACCGATGAAGATAGTGTCCACTAAAAATTTAAGTGGACACTATCGATGGAAATTCAAATCCCAGTCCGCCGACGGCGGACACACACCGAATCCTTCAAACTGGCGGTGACGCTCACTATCACCTGGCCGCACGAGAATGGCACAGGCACGCGCACGGCATCCGCCACCACGTCTGGCGAGCTCAGTGGTGCTGCCACCGGCAATCTGGCTACCCGGCGAGAAGCCGAATACCGGCAGTGCATCGGGGAGGCGCCGTGAGCGTGATTCCGTGGCCGTATCGGCTGCTGGCCCTCACGGCGCTCGGCGTCGCCCTGGTCGGCTTTGGCTGGATCAAGGGGGCGACCAGCAGCGCAGAGAGTTGGACTGTCGTTGTTAAAGCAGTCAATTAGCTCACTGTAAATCCTCCGTAGATTGGAGGGCACGTTGTAGTACGGCTTCGTCGGGCAAAACCGCTGGGCAGGCCGGGGCGAGCCGTCAGCTGCCAATCACGACCAGGCCAGATGCGCGAGTCCTGCAACAAACTTTCAACGGAAGATTGCATATTGCCACCAAATCTGTCATTTATTACAGTATGCTGTATATAATTACATTACCCAATCTTTTGTCAGAGACGCACATGACTCAACTTTTGAAAGGCCGGGCAGCAACGGATAACCCTCACAATCGCTACAGCCAGCACCAGCGGGAAGATTACGATGATGGCTGGGACATCGAAGAAACCGCGCAGCCCGCCCCCGCAACCCGCGTGGAGTTCTGGCCGGCCAAGAGCATCATCAGCCGCAATCAGTCGCCGGATATTCCGTTTTCGCAATCCATCAATCCGTATCAGGGTTGCGAGCACGGTTGCATTTATTGTTATGCCCGCCCCAGCCATGCTTATTGGGGTTATTCACCGGGGCTGGATTTTGAAACGCGGCTGATCGCCAAACCGAATGCAGCGGCCTTGTTACGCGAAGAGCTGGCCAAGCCGGCTTATCGTCCAAGCGTGATCTGCCTTGGCAGCAACACCGACCCCTACCAGCCGATTGAGCGCCAGCAGCAACTGACACGCTCAATCCTGCAAGTCATGCTGGAAACACGCCATCCGCTGACCATCATCAGCAAAAATGCCTTGATCGAACGCGATCTGGATTTACTTCAGCCGCTTGCAGAAAAAAAGCTGGTGCAGGTGCTGATTTCTCTCACCAGCCTCGACAATACCCTGTCACGCCGGCTTGAGCCGCGTGCCAGCAGCCCGGGCCGCCGGCTGCAGGCGATTCGTAAATTGAGTGACGCAGGGATACCCGTCGGCGTGTTGACCGCGCCGCTGATCCCGGCTCTCAACGATCAATACCTGGAGCAAATGCTGACGCTGGCACACGAACACGGCGCCATCAGCGCCAGTTATGTTTTGTTGCGGCTGCCACAGGAAGTGGCGGGCTTATTTGAACAATGGCTGCAGACCTGTTACCCGGAACGGGCAGAGCATGTATTGAGCCTGGTGCGCCAATCACGCCAGGGGCAATTGAACCAGAGCGGTTTTGGCCAGAGAATGCGGGGAGAAGGCGAATTTGCCAGGATGATCGCACAGCGCTTCCGGCTGGCTTATCAGCGTTTGGGGTTCCGCCAGATGCGGATGGATGAACTGGATTTCAGCCAGTTCTGCCGGCCCCCGGCAAGCGGCCAACTGACACTGTTCTGAGAGGCGGGCACGATCTTGCTGTGAGGGTGTGGCGCACTCATGCGCGGCTCTGCACTGTATTGAGGGGCGCTCGCGACAGCGCAAACAGATGCTTGCCGACAGAAAAGATGGAGGCCGTTCCGACTCGATTTCCGTTGATGTTCCGGCAGGCGTGGGCCCCTTTATAAAACGGAAACCTCCCTGAGACGGGAACGGCCATAGCAGAAAAAACTATTCGTTATTGTTCATTTTGTGAATGAACATACGCAGAAAATACCCACCCATCATCACCACAAACACGATCACAGCCAAACTCATGCGACCAACGTCATCCGACAGCAATTCTTGCCACAGTGCCATTTTCAATCTCCTTGTGTCTTGGCGATATGAGCACTTCAGTTATAACCATATCAATAACATGGCCAATTGACACAAATCAATATTTCTTAACATCTATCAAGAATACAACCCTTCCGCAGCATAGTCGGTCAACCCCAAGCAATGGCCAACTGTCGCAGACGCGCATATTCCGCACCGGCAGAAACGCCTATAATCGCGCATTGCCAATTTGCCCCTGCCCGCAGTCCATGCCCAATCGCTATAACCAAACCAAAATCAATGCCCTACTATGCTACTGCCGGGCCGGCTTCGAGCAGGAATGCGCCGCCGAAATACACGACCAGCTGGCACATATCGGCCTCAATGCCAATATCAGCGCCACCGCCAACAGCGCTTACGTGCTGGCACAGCTGGGGGCGCCACAAACCCTGCAAAAGCTGCAGGCTATCCGCCTGCCACAACTGGTATTCGCACGGCAGTTGCTGTTTGTCTGTGCGGCCCCCGTTGACATGCCAGGGCGCGACCGACTGACGCCCATCCTTGATACCCTGGCCGGCTTGCCTGCATTGTCGCAGCAGCCCTGGCTGGAAACCCCCGACACCAACGACGGCAAATCGCTGTCCGGCTTCTGCAAACGTTTTGCACCGCTGCTGGAACAGGCACTGCAACAGCGCGGGCAATTCAAGCCTGCCGACAAAGAGATTCCGCTGCCGCGCCTGCATCTGTTTTTTCCGCTGCAGGAAAGCTGTCTGATCGCTTTGTCGATTCCCAACAACCGCAGCGAATGGCTGATGGGCATCCCGCGCCTGAAAATGCCACATCAGGCACCGAGCCGCTCCACACTGAAACTTGCCGAAGCCCTACTCACCCTGCTCGACGACAGCCAGCTACGGCGCATCATGCAGCCCGGCATGCGCGCAGTGGATCTGGGAGCAGCGCCCGGCGGCTGGACCTGGCAGCTCAGCAATCGTGGGCTGAAAGTGACGGCAGTGGATAACGGGCCACTCAAGGGTGAAGTGCGTGACGACCCGCTGGTGCAACATGTGCGCGCAGACGGCTTTAAATACCGGCCGAAAAAGCCGGTGGACTGGATGGTGTGCGACATGGTGGAACAGCCGATCCGCATTGCCCAACTGGCGGCCGACTGGCTGGCAGAAGGCTGGGCCAGACAAGTGATCGTCAACTTCAAATTGCCGATGAAAAAACGTTATCTCGAACTGCAGCGCTGCACCGCCCTGGTTGATCAACGCCTGGAACGCGCGGGCATCCGTTATCAAATCCATATCAAACAGCTTTATCACGACCGTGAAGAAGTTACCGCCTGGATTGGACGTATTTGAATGTCGGGGTTGTGCTTACAGCGCGCGCTGCTGTTCAGTGCGGTTCTGGCGACAAGCGCCTTGCAGGCGGACGATGAACTGATCGGCCCACCGCCGCAGGAATACAAAAGCCGGGTGGATGGCGAGATCGGGCTGAACATCAGCACCGGCAACTCGCCCAACCGCGAAATCAGGCTGGCCGGCAGTTACGAGCAGGAAGACGCGCTCCGGCGATATGAACACAAGGCTTCGTTTTACCGGGAGCAGGCGGCTACCAGTGGCGAACCGATGACGTTGAGCGAAGAAAAAGCCTACTGGAAAAGCCGCGGGGAGTGGTATTTCGTTGACCAGCCGGGTTATCTGTTTGCCAAGCTGGCATTCGAATATGATCGTTTTTCCTACCTGCAACGTTCGGCCACAGCCAGCAGCGGGCTTGGCTACAGCGTAGTGCGCAGCAAGCCCTTGCGCTTTGATCTGGAGGCGGGCCTCGGCTGGCAACATGCCAAGCGCCTGGACGATAGCCGTTACCAGACAGTGGTGAATGTGCTGGCCGAAAACCTGCGCTGGCAGATCGACGAACAATGGGAATTTCGCCAGGATGCCAGCAGTTACCGTACGGAATATGAAAAAAACCTGGAGCTGAACGCCGAATTACGGCGTCGTTTCACCCAAAATATCTCGCTCAAGCTGGGCCTGGAATGGCAACATCTTTCGCCAGTGCCGGAGGGTGTGGAAAAGAACGACATGGTAAGCATGCTGTCGCTGATTTACTCCATGTGAGAGTTTATCGATAATCAACAGGGGCGCCGGCTACCGGCACAACATCACACACAGGAAAAAAGGATCCGCAATGCTCAAGGAATTCAAGGAATTTGCCATGCGTGGCAATGTTGTCGACCTGGCGGTCGGTATCATCATCGGCGGCGCGTTCGGCAAAATTGTCGATTCACTGGTGAAAGACGTGATCATGCCGCCAATCGGACTGGTGCTTGGCAATGTCGATTTTTCCAACCTGTTTCTGGTGCTCAAGGATGGCAACAAGGCCGCCGGCCCTTATGAAACACTGAAAGCGGCACAGGATGCGGGGGCTGTCAGCATCAATTTCGGCGTATTCTTCAACGTGCTCATCAGCTTCATTATTGTGGCCTTTGCCGTATTCCTGCTGATCAAGGGCATCAATCGCATGAAACGCGAAGAAGCGGCCGCACCTGCTGCTGCCGAGCCGGCACCGACACCGGAAGAAGTGGTATTGCTGCGTGAAATTCGCGACAGCCTGAAAAGCCGCAACTGACTGCACCATGCCCAATATCGCCATACGTCATCTTCTGCTCCTCGCCTGCCTGTTATTGACGGCAGGCCGGGCCCAGGCCCTGCCGGGCTGCGATGAGGTCGCCAGCCAGCTCAACCAGCGACTGAACCCGAAACTGGATAGCCGCGAGCTGGCCGAGGTGCTGTCTGCGCTGGCACAAAGCCAGTTTCGACAGCTTCCGCCAAAATACATCAACAAACGTGGCGCCGAAGCGGCAGGCTGGCGTCCGGGCAAAGACCTGTGGTCGATTCCCGAGTTGAAAGGCAAAAGCATCGGCGGCGACCGCTTTGGCAATCGCGAACGGGCATTGCCGGCAGGGCAGTGGCGTGAAGCCGATCTGCATTATCGCGGCGGCAAGCGTGGCGCCAAACGGTTGCTGTTTTCCAGCGCCGGGCAACGTTATGTCACCGTTGACCATTACCGAACCTTTACCGAGGTAGCCGCATGTCGCTAAGGCGTTGTGTATTGACTGACGTTCGCAGCATGGACGACGTTTATCGGCAGCTGGCAGAACAATTGCCGTTGCCGGCCCATTTTGGCAACAATCTGGATGCGCTGTGGGATGCTCTCAGCACCGATCTGCCGGGGCCGCTGGAAATCGTCTGGCATCGCCCGCACACCCTCGGCGCCCGTGCCGAGGATCTGCTTGAGCTGCTGCGGGAAGCGGAGCAAAGCCGCGACGACCTGTCGTTTCTGATTGCCCCTTGACCCCCGCATTCCGCCCAACAAGAGCCTTTTTCAAGCCACGTAGCGCGTCGAAAACCGCGGCAGACAATATCGTTACACGACAATAATTCATTATTTCCTGAAACATCATGCCCACCCTGCTCCGACTGTTTTCCTACGCCCGGCCCCGCTCCCTGATCCTATGGGCACTTGCCATGACGCTGGGACTGATCGGCATGATCATTCTCGCCAGCGGTAGCGCGCCGCTGCTTTACAGCCTGACAGCAGGGGTTTCGCTACTGCTGTGGCTGCCCTTGTTGTACGACCTGCTGCCGGTTATCTGGCATGTGTTGCAACATGGCAATTGGCCGAGTGAACGGCGCCGCTATCTGATCAGCAAAGACTGAGCGTGTGCCCAGCCACGCGGCAAATCGACCCCGCATTCAGCCAATTTGTCGAAAAACTTTACACTCACTTTAACAAGTCGCTACAACGTGTTGATTTTTATATTGCGGCACAGTTATTGCATGGTCTATAAAAAACCTAACAATGACAAAAAAGACAACACCACATGTTTTACAATCAACGAGCCAATCCGCGGGTAAGTTATCGCGCCCCGGCACGCCTGATCCAGTCCAAGGGATCGGGAATCCGTGCCACAGTTGAAGACATCTCCATCCACGGGCTGAAAGTACGCCATCAGTCGCCGCTGACCGAATCCAATTGCCACCTGATCATGCAACTGGCCGATACCGTGGTTCAGGCGCATTGCCGCATCGCCCGCATCAGTGGCATTGCCGGCCAGAATGAATATGAAACCGGCCTGCAGTTCATCAAATTCATCAGCATCGGTGCAGTGCAGCAGATTCAGGAATTACTCTCGCTGAAGCCAGCTGCAAACAGCTGAGGCCCGGGCAGTAAAGGTGTGAATGCGTATAATGGCGCTTTTGCGCCTGCTGCTGCCCGATGCCTGATATTATCCTGAGCACCCTCAACTCGCGTTTTTCCCACGCATCATTGGGCCTGCGTTATCTGCTGGCGAATATGGGCGATCTCGCCGGGCGCACCCGGCTTGCCGAATTTGTGATCAACCAGCGCCCGCTGGATATTGTCGAACGGCTGCTGGCACTGGAGCCACGCATCATCGGCTTTGGCGTCTACATCTGGAACATTGTCGAAACCACCCAGGTGGTGGCGCTGCTGAAGCAGGTCAGGCCGGATATCCAGATTGTACTGGGTGGCCCGGAGGTATCGTTCGAACAAGATCAGCAGGCGATTATCCGCGATGCCGATTACGTCATCAGCGGCCCGGGCGATGTCAGCTTTTCCAGGCTGTGCCAGGCGATTCTGTTTGGCCCCAAACCGCTGCAAAAACGCGTTGCCGGCGAACAGGTGCCGCTGGCGCAGCTGAAATTCCCCTACCAGCTTTACAGTGATCGCGATCTGGCACACCGGCTGGTTTATGTCGAAGCCTCGCGCGGTTGTCCGTTCAAATGCGAATTCTGCCTGTCTTCGCTGGACAAGACCTCCCTGCCATTTCCGCTGGATGCATTTCTGGCGGAGCTGGAGCACCTCTATCAGCGTGGCGCGCGCACCTTCAAGTTTGTGGATCGTACGTTTAACCTCAACATCAAGACCAGCCTGCAGATTCTCGATTTCTTCCTGCAACGGCTGACAGCGGATCTGTTTGTGCACTTCGAGGTGATCCCGGATCACCTGCCAGACAAGCTGAAACAGGCGATTGCACAATTTCCGGCCGGCACCCTGCAGCTGGAAATCGGCATCCAGACGTTTAACCCCGAGGTACAGGCACTCATCAGCCGCAAGCAGGACAACACCAAGACCGAAGCCAATCTGCGCTGGCTGCGCGAGCATACGCAAGCACACATCCATGCCGACCTGATTGCCGGCCTGCCGGGGGAATCACTGGAGAGCTTTGCCGCCGGCTTTGACCGGCTACTGGCACTCGGCCCGCAGGAAATCCAGCTGGGCATTCTCAAACGCCTGCGCGGCACGCCACTGGCGCGCCACACCGAAGCTTTCGAGATGCGTTACAACCCGCTGCCGCCCTACAACATCCTGCGTAATCGCGATCTGGATTTTGTGACTTTGCAGCGCCTTAACCGCTTTGCCCGCTACTGGGATCTGATTGGCAACAGCGGGCGCTTTCGCCAGACCTTGCCGCAATTGCTGGGAACACAGCCATTTGCCGAGTTCATGGCGTTTTCCGACTGGCTGTGGCAACACTCGCAGCAAACCTACCAGATTGCGCTGGAACGCCTGTTTGATCTGGTTTACCAATGGCTAAGCCAGCAACCGCAACAGGCGGCGCACGCCATGCAAACCTTGCTGCAGGATTATCGTGATACCGGCGCACGCGGCAATCCGGCTTTTTTGCAAAAGACGGGTAACCCGGCCTGATTGATTTGTTATGATCCGAGCACCCCTGCCCCCCCCGAGACCAAGATGAGCGCGCCCAAATCGATTCAACGCTTTGAAACCTATATCCAGCTGGCCATTGTTGTTACGCTGATTTATGCCTGCTTCCGCGTGTTTGCCCCGTTCCTCGGCGCCATCATCTGGGGGGCAATCATTGCCATCTCCCTCTGGCCACTGTATCGCCGTATCCGCCATCGCCTGGGCGAGCGCAGCGGGCTGGCCGCCACCGTGCTGGGCCTGGCGCTCGCCAGCCTGCTGGTGATACCACTGATCATGCTTGGCATCTCGGTGGTTCAGGGTGTGAACTGGCTGATGGATCAGAATATCAATGTCGAAACCGTCAGAAATTATGAATTGCCCGAATGGCTGCTGGGCCTGCCGGTGGTGGGTGTAAAAATTGCCCAGGCGTGGCAGAACATGCTGCAGCATTTAAGCGAAACCTTGCAGCAAATTACCCCCTTTCTCAAAGAGGCGGTGTTATGGCTGGTGAAAAAAAGCACCGGCGCCGGCATGGCTGCGGTGCAGTTTCTGATAGCCATCATTGTCGCCATGATCCTGCTGGCCAAACATCAGGGCAGCACCGATTTCGCCATGCGCTTTGCGCGCCGTATTTCACCACTGCGTGGCGAATATCTGGCAGACACTGCGCAAAAAACCATTCGTGGCGTGTCTGCCGGGGTAATGGGCACCGCGTTCGTACAGGCAGCCCTGACCGCCATCGGTCTGATTGTTGCCGGCGTGCCCGCCGCAGCCGCGCTGGGTTTTGCCACCTTCCTGATCGCCATCGTGCAACTGCCCACCCTGTTCATCTGGGCGCCTGCAGCCTTCTGGCTGTATCAAAGTGGCGACAGTTTCGCCGCCAGCGGTCTGGCACTGTGGGGGCTACTGGTGGTGAACACCATCGATAACTTCCTCAAGCCGTATCTGATCAGTCAGGGGGCAGATTTACCGCTGGCGCTGATTTTCATCGGCGTGATCGGCGGCTTGCTGGCCTGGGGCTTCGTCGGCTTGTTCATCGGCCCGACTATTCTGGCAATTGCCTACACATTGCTGCAGGACTGGCTGTATCAGCAGGAACATGACACCCCCGCCGAAACACCCAACAAGGATCAAGCCTGAATGCTGAGTTACCGCCACGCCTTCCATGCCGGCAATCACGCCGATGTGCTCAAGCACTGTGTATTACTGCAACTCATGGAATATTTCGGCCGCAAGGACAAACCCTACTGGTATATCGATACCCATGCCGGCGCCGGCATTTATAGCCTGGCAGAAGGTTACGCCACCAAGAATGGGGAATTTGAAAGCGGCATCGGCCGATTGTGGCAACGTGGCGATCTGCCACCGGCATTACAAACTTATGTCGATGCGGTTGCCTCCATCAACGAAGACGAAAAGCTGGTGTATTACCCCGGATCACCCTGGGTGGCCTGGCAGGCAATACGCGATATCGACAGGATGCGCCTGTTTGAATTACACCCCAGCGATTGCCAATTGCTGCAGGCCAATTTTGAAGGCAGCGGCAGACAGGTGTTGATCGAAAAAGCCGACGGATTTGACGGTCTGAAGGCGATGCTGCCACCACCACCGCGCCGCGCCGTGGTGCTGATTGATCCACCATATGAAGACAAGCGTGATTACGCACGGGTTTGCAGCAGCCTCAAGGAAGCCCTGAAACGTTTTGCCACCGGCTGTTACGCCATCTGGTTTCCATTGCTGCAGCGTGCCGAGTCACGCGATCTGCTGCAGCAATTGCGCGCTGTCACGCCCGGCGACTGGCTGTATACCAGCCTGACCGTCAACACCCCGTCGGCAGACGGCTTCGGCATGCATGGTAGCGCGCTGTATATTGTCAACCCGCCCTATAACCTGCCGGCTACCTTGCAAAAGGTACTGCCCTATCTGGTCGAGCATCTGGGACTGGATCGCGGCGCGGGTTTTGAACTGCAGCACCAGATCAGCTAAC
>JAUPTR010000262.1 GCA_030917985.1 Pseudomonadota bacterium
CCAGGCGGCGGCGATAGTTGTCGGCAATAAACTCGCGCTGCGCCGGGTCAATGAACTCCAGAAACGAGCGCCACATCACTTGATCTACCTGCTGCGCCCCCAACAGGCGAACCAGGGCCGGATTGGCGTAATACAGCTCACCCTGGCGCAGAATCGCCACACCGTCCCAGGCATTGTCGAGCAAGACCTGATAGCGGGCTTCTGATTCCCTGAGTTGATCCAACGCCTGGCGTCGCTCTTCGATTTCCAGCGCCAGATTGCTGTTGAGTTGCTTGAGCGTGGCGGTGCGTGCCTCAACCAACTGATCCAGGTGCTCCTTGGTCTGTCGCAATTCGGCTTCGGCCAGCTTGCGTCGGGTAAAATCGATGGCAATCCCGCCCAGCGCATGCGGACGCTGCTTGTCGTCGAACAGCAAAAATCGGCAAGTCAGAAATACCTGTGGCCGGTTCATCTGGCCAAAATTCTCTTCAAACTCGCACGCCTGACGTTCTGCAATCACTTGGGCATCATGGCGCTGCAGTTGTGTTGCCAGTGATGGCGGAAAAATATCCAGATCCGTGGCGCCTACAATCTGTGCAGTAGGCCTGCCAGCCAGTTTTTCAAATGCCTGGTTCACCAGCAGATAGTGGCCACGCGTATCCTTGAGGAAAATCGGCTCGGGGGAATGAGCCAGAATCGATTGAAGGCGGATTTCACTCAGCGACAGCGCTTTCTCGGCGTCGGTTCGCCGCTCGATTTCCTGCTCAAGTGACTGGTTCAACTGTTGCGATGCCTGCAAATTGTCTTGCAACTGCTGGTTGGCATTACGAAGTTGCTCGTTTGCCTGATCCAGCGCATGGATCTTGGCCTGAACCGTATCGGCCATTTCATTGAAGGTGGTGAGCAAGGCACCCAATTCCTTGTCACGTGGAACTTCCACGCGGCGCTCCAGGCGTCCGGAAGAAAATGCATTTGCCGCATCGATCAACATGCGAATCGGTCTGGTCATCCAGCGCAATTGCAGCTGAAAGAAACTGACCACCAGCAACACCATGCCGATTCCGGAAAACAGGAATAGCCGTTCAACCTGCTGACGCGCTGTCTGACTGGCCAGCTCGATACGCTCTTCAGCATCCGCCAGCGGCATCTGCGGTATCGCCAGCAACAGACGCCAGTCAAGCAGCGCCAACTTTTGCTGAACCAGCAAACGTGGCGCAACACCAAGGTCTACCACCTCATAACCGGCAGCAGCCAGCTGCAAATCCTTGATGGCTGTCAGCAAAGAGGGATTGGCGCATGAGGACAAAGGCGCCAGGGAATCCGGACCTTGCGCTGGGCCAATCCAGTGCACCAGCGCATCGTCGCTGCCACTCAGCAAACGTAATTGGCTATCCAGCAGCAACACAAAGCTGCCCTGGGGCGCCAGATTTTTCTGTAAAAGCCGATTCAGGCGCGTCAAGTCGATAGTTGCACCGATCACCCCAACGCGCTGCTCTCCGCGATAGACACCAGCCAGTAGTTCAACCCCCCAGCCTCCGTCCAGGTGTGGCAGCGGCCGCAGATCGGCCCAGCGCGCTACACCGGGAGCCGTTAACTGTGGCAGCAGGTGCTGCAGATCAAGCAGCAATTTGGGGGAGCTTTGACGATGTTGCCCGTCTGAATTCAGTACGAAGCACTGGCCCGCAGGCAGATCGCAGAAAAAGGCAGAACTCAGCAGCCCCTCTCCACGCAGCAGACGGCGAATCAGATCCGGCGCCGACTCTTCCATCTGCCCACCTCGCACCAAATGATGACTCAGGGCCCGGCTGCTCTCCTCCATGGCAATCTGAACCCGTCCCAGATCAGCATTCAAGGCATCTGCCCGCCCCTGCAGCAGTTGTTGCGCCACCTGACGATTGTTGCCAAGCAAGACCTGATGCATTTCGGCGACCAGCAAGCGATTGCCGCGCTCAAGAGACAGGCTGAGGATGTAGGACAGTCCGATCAACAGTGCCGTTGTAGCCAGAATCAACACCAGAAGCAGCTTGATGCTGAATCCGCGATGTACGGATTTCATGATGCGCCCGGCCCCAGAGGATCTGGCAGGCAGGGAGCAGAGATTGGCGCCATCCAAGCCAATGTCGATGTCAGGGGGTCAATCAAAGAGGCGGCGGCGAAAGAGGTAATCATGCATATAGATCAAAAGCGCGCCTAATAGGCAGGCAGCGTTGCGGTATAAGCCACCACCTTGTTCTTTCCGGTTTTCTTGGCTTGATACATCGCGTCGTCAGCGCGGGCGATCACGCTGTCCTGATTATCGCCGGGCTGGAACTGAGTCACACCGGCGCTGAATGTTATCAGTATCTTCTGGTTATCATGCAGAAAAAAGCGCTTGGTCAGCTCGCGCTGCAAACGGGTCATCACTGCCTGCGCCTCATCCAGCGGGGTATTGATCAGCAGCACCACAAACTCTTCACCGCCATAACGTGCAACCACGTCAGTCGGCCGCAGGGTATCCTTGACCACTTGAACGAGATGCACCAACGCACCATCACCCGCCTGATGCCCGAGGCGATCGTTGAGCTGCTTGAAATTGTCGATATCGATTACCGACACTGACAACGGCCTCGCCTCGCGGTCGGCACGGGCGATTTCTGCAATAAACGCGGTATCCAGGCCACGTCGGTTCAGGGCGCCGGTCAGATGGTCTTCGCGAACCTTCTCGCTGGCAGCCTCCAGCTGATGCTCCAGCTCGATGATGCGCTGTTCGGCGGCTTCCGCCTCGCGCTTGGCTTGCATCATTTCGTCACGAGAACGCTGCATGTCCAGCTGAATCGTGCGGGTGTCGTTCATCAAGTCTGCCAGTAAGGAATTCAGCTGCGTCAGGTCATCAGTGGCACGGATACTGTCCACATAACGCGTCACCTTGTCGTGATAATCACCAGTGACTGCCGACATTGATCCAAGACGCGAAACAAAGGTTTCGATCATGTTCTTGAAGGTTTGCTTAGCCTCATTCAGGCTCTTTTTCAACGCACCCTGCTTAATCACGACTTCCTTGAAGCTGATTTCAGCCGCATAAATCTGTCGTACATTAACGGGTTTGTGTACCAGCTGCTTGACCACATCAATCTGTCCACGCAGCCATTCATCGTCGATCACCAGTTCGGAGATATTGTCGACGAACAGACTCAGCAAATGCAGCAAGCCCTCAACCAGTCGATCTTCAGTATCGTTCTGCAACTCCAGGCGAAGGATGAATTTTTTGACCTGCGTCGCAAAATATTTCAGTGTCTTTTCGTCGTAGACCTGCCGCAAGGTCACCAGCAAGGCCTCTGCATCCTGCTGCAGTTCGGGCAAATGCTTCAGCCGGGCAATGACTGCGCACTCCAGGGTACGCCTGACCAACTCAATCCACTCATTCCAGACCTGGGGCTGCACAACCGCTGGGCGTAGACCAAACGGCTGGCTATCATTCTCTTGGCGTAATGGCACCTCGGCAACAAGCTCAATCGGCTCTGCATCATCAGGCAGCTCGGCTGTTTCGATGCCGGTTTCTCCCTGGCCGGACTCTCCCCAGGAACGCAACATGGTGCCGATCTTTTCGTTAAGCAAACTGATGTCGCTACCGAAATTGATCAGCACCCGTTCCAGTGCTTCTTTTTTCATCGCAGAGCTGACTCCACGCTGGCGTGTTTCCCATTGCCGCAACAAATCGCGAATCAAATCCGGCCATGGCTGATCGAACTGGGAGGATGCCAGCAGTTGTTTCTGCTGTTCTTCAAAAATGCGGACAAACTCATCCCATTTCTTTTCCTCCGCCAGATCTTCCAGTTGTTTGACGATACGACGCTTGTTGGGATTATCACCAGCGAGTTCGCGTACCGGTTTAAGCAACTTTTCCGAAAGTTCTGAATCCGGCTGTTTTTCTTTCTCGCCGGCAATCTGCTCATAGATGCGTCGATAGTTGGCCGGATTGGGCACCATCTTGCGTTGAGCCAGTTGCTTCAGCGTTTCTCGGGCGATCAGACTGGGATTGGGTTTTTCCATTGGCTTCGGTCAATAGTGAATACGGCAAGCTCAATACAAGCAGCCATGCTCCGGAATCAAAACAGGAGCACGAGGAATGAGAGCCATGCAAATCAGGCCCCCCATGAAATTGTATATGGGCAGCCGCGCTTTTCAACCAAAGGCGGGGATTATTGTGGCGCTGCGGAACTGGCCGGCGCCAGTTTTTTTGGATCAGATGTAGTCTTGCCATCTGCAGGAGGCAATGGAGCGACAAGCGGCAAGGCGGGTTTGTCGAGAATCTGGAAAAACACTTCGTCCTGCTTGATCATGCCCAGCTCGTTACGCGCCCGCTCTTCGATGGCGTCGTATCCGGTCTTGAGGTCACGCACCTCGGCTGCCAGCGAGGCATTGCGGGTTTCCAGCTGTTTGTTGGCCTGCTGCTGCTTGCCCAGCTCTGCATCAATTTTCCAGACACTCAGCCAGCTCCCCTTCCCTACCCAGAGCGGGTATTGAATAAAAGCAATCAGCAAAACCAGAATCAGCGTCAGAATGCGCATGCAGGATATCAAGCGTAAATATGCAGAAACGGGCGGTTTCCCGCCCGTACGTTTCCAACCAGCGAAGGCTGGCTTATTTCAGGTGGTAGAAAGCACCACGACCCGGGTAATAAGCTGCATCGCCCAATTCTTCCTCGATGCGCAGCAGCTGGTTGTATTTGGCCATACGATCTGAACGAGACAACGAACCAGTCTTGATCTGCATGCAGTTGGTGGCAACCGCCAGATCGGCGATGGTACTGTCTTCGGTTTCACCCGAGCGATGGCTCATCACCGATGTATACATGTTGCGCTTGGCCAAATCAACCGCCTGCAGTGTTTCGGTCAGCGTGCCGATCTGGTTGATCTTCACCAGCAGCGAATTACAGATGCCCGCCTTGATGCCTTCGGCCAGAATTTTAGGGTTGGTCACGAACACGTCGTCACCCACCAGCTGCACACGCTTGCCGAGCTTGTCGGTAAGCAGTTTCCAGCCGTTCCAGTCGTGTTCGGACATGCCGTCTTCGATGGAGATGATCGGATATTTGTTGACCAGTGTTTCCAGGTAGTCAGCGAACTGAGCCGAAGTCAGCTTCAGACCGCCTTCGCCTTCAAGCACGTAGTGACCATCTTTGTAGAATTCCGAGCTGGCGCAGTCCAGCGCAAACATCACGTCATCACCCGGCGTGTAACCTGCGGCAAGAACAGCTTCCGAGATCAGCGCCAGCGCTTCTTCGTTGGTTTTCAGGTTCGGTGCGAAACCACCTTCGTCACCCACGGTAGTCGAATACCCCTTGGCATCACAGATCTTTTTCAGGTGATGGAAGATCTCCGCGCCACAACGCAGTGCATCACGGAAAGTCTTGGCGCCAACCGGCATGATCATGAATTCCTGGATATCCAGGCTGTTGTTGGCGTGTGCACCACCATTGATCACGTTCATCATCGGCACCGGCAGGCTCATCGGGCCTGCACCACCCAGATAGCGATACAGCGGCAGGCCGGCTTCTTCGGCTGCCGCTTTGGCTACGGCAACCGACACAGCCAGAATGGCGTTAGCGCCCAGGCGGCTCTTGTTGTCAGTGCCGTCCAGTTCGAGCAGGGTGCGATCGATAAAAGATTGTTCAGCAGCATCCAGACCAATGATGGCTTCGCAGATTTCGGTGTTGACGTTCTCAACGGCTTGCAGCACGCCTTTGCCCAGATAACGCGCTTTGTCACCATCGCGCAGTTCCACGGCTTCTTTTTCGCCGGTCGATGCACCTGACGGCACTGCTGCGCGGCCCATTACACCGGATTCCAGCAATACATCGGCTTCAACAGTCGGATTTCCGCGCGAATCCAGGACTTCGCGAGCAACAACGTCAACAATCGAACTCATAACTCAATACCTCTGATAATTGGTTAATCGATAACAGGTTATCTTGCGATCCGGCGCGGGCGATCAGCCCAGCGACATCTCGGCAAAGCCGCCCGCCTTTACCAGATCGTCGATCTGTTTCAGCGTGGCCAGCAAATTCTTCATTTTCGGCAGCGGCCAGGCATTCGGACCGTCAGACATGGCCTTGGCCGGGTCCGGGTGGGTTTCCATAAACAGGCCAGCCACTCCAACAGCAACCGCTGCACGCGCCAGTACCGGCACAAATTCGCGCTGACCTCCGGAAGATGTACCCTGACCACCCGGCAACTGTACCGAGTGGGTCGCGTCAAATACCACAGGGCAGCCAGTTTCACGCATGATCGCCAGACTGCGCATATCGGAGACCAGGTTGTTGTAACCAAAGCTCACGCCACGTTCACACACCATGATGTTATCGCTGCCGCCATTGGCTTCCTTGGCCTTGTCGACGACGTTTTTCATGTCGCCCGGTGCCAGAAACTGGCCTTTCTTGATATTCACCGGCTTGCCGCAGCGCGCCACGGCATGAATGAAGTCTGTCTGGCGGCACAAGAAAGCAGGTGTCTGCAACACGTCGACCACGGCAGCCACTGGCTCGATCTCGTCGATTTCGTGAATATCGGTCAACACCGGCACGCCGATCTGCTTGCGCACTTCAGCGAGGATGTTCAGCCCTTGATCCATGCCCGGGCCACGGAACGACTTGCCAGAACTGCGATTGGCCTTGTCGAACGACGATTTGTAAATGAACGGGATGCCCAGTTCGGCACAAATCTCTTTCAACTGACCTGCAGTATCCAGTGCCAGCTGCTGCGACTCGATCACACACGGACCAGCGATCAGGAACAACGGTTGCTGCAGACCAACTTCAAAGCCACACAGTTGCATGCTTAACGTCCTTTTTCCTTGGCGTTGGCAATCGCCGCTTCAATATAAGCCTTGAACATCGGATGACCGTCACGCGGGGTAGAGGTGAATTCCGGGTGGAACTGACAACCGAAGAACCAACGGTGATTTGGCAACTCAACGGTTTCGCACAACGCCTCGGCGCCAACCGAACGACCGCTGACCACCAGGCCGGCCTGTTCCAGGCGTGGCAGATAGTAGTTATTGACTTCGTAACGATGGCGATGACGCTCGACGATGCTGGTTGCGCCATACACCTTGGCAGCCAGACTGCCGGCGTCGAGCTTGCACTCCTGGCTGCCCAGACGCATGGTGCCGCCCAT
>JAUPTR010000263.1 GCA_030917985.1 Pseudomonadota bacterium
CGACATGTTGTGCCCGCAGCACGGTGCAATTTATCAGGGCGCCGATGTCCATCGTTTCATCGACTGGTTTCATAAGCTGCAAGTAGGACAGATGATGGACTAAATAACGGGGCGCAAGCCCCGTTGATGTTTATAAACTCATCTGTAACACCTGCCGCGACATCTCCAGCGTTACATCGCGTTTTTCACCTAGCTTGGTCATGCGATGTTTCTCCAGTTGTGCACACACCGCATCCACCGCCTCGCAGCCCAACTGGTAGTCACTTAGGGTCACCGGCACTTGCATCTGCTGGAAAAACGCCTTGGTCTTGGCAATGGCAGTCTCAATTGCAATATCCCCATCGGCCGGGTCCAAACCCCACACCCGCTGCGCGTATTGCAGCAGTTTGTCGCGTTTGCCCTGCTTGCGCAGCGTCAGCATCGCCGGCAACACCAGCGCCAGCGAACGTGCATGGTCGATGCCGTACAACACCGTCAGTTCGTGGCCGAGCATATGCGTAGCCCAATCCTGCGGAACGCCGCAGCCGATCAGCCCGTTCAGCGCCAGATTGGCGGCCCACATGATATTGCCGCGCACCTCGATATTCTCCGGCTCGGCCAGCGCCTTCGGCCCCTCCTCGATCAGCGTCAACAATAAGCCTTCGGCAAAGCGATCCTGCACCGGCGCGTTCACCGGATAGGTCAGGTATTGCTCAACCACGTGCACAAACGCATCCACCACGCCGTTGCTCACTTGCTTCGGCGGCAGGCTGAGCGTCACCTGCGGGTCGAGAATCGCGAACAGCGGCTGTACCTTGTCGTTGAGAAACGACAGCTTGTCCTGCGTTGCCTTGCGCGTGATCACCGCACCGTTATTGGATTCCGAGCCAGTTGCCGGCAAAGTCAACACACAACCCAAGGGCAACGCCGATTCAATCGGCGCACGTTTGGCGAGGATATCCCACGGCTCGCCGACAAACGGTACTGCTGCCGCCACAAACTTGCTGCCGTCAATCACCGATCCCCCGCCCACCGCCAGCAGATAATCCACTCCCTCGGCACGCGCCAACGCCACCGCGCCCATCAAGGTTTCGTAACTCGGGTTTGGCTCGATGCCGCCAAACTCCAGCACCCGGTTGCCTTCCAGCGCGGCTTTAACCTGATCGTAAACGCCGTTCTGCTTGATGCTGCCACCACCGTACAACATCAATACTGTTGCAGCTTGCGGCACCTGCTGGCGCAACTGAGCAATCTGGCCTTGACCAAAAATGATGCGGGTGGGGTTGCAGTAGCTGAAATTCAACATGGGCGGCCTCACTTATTGAAAGAAGACAACCATAGCCTGAACATAGGGCTGTCGTCACGCCTTTAAGCATGTCTGGCGTGAGGGTATCCATCTGTCCAAACACCAAGCAACACCCACTGCCAGGCCCCACGGGCACGCAATCCTCGATACATTTCTTGCCATTCAAGGTCAAATACCAACGACAGCCCCCCATCCTGCTCTTGATCCGGGTGAAGAAAATTATTGGCAATATTGGCCCAGATATAGAGCGGCATTCACAAATTCGGTACACTTCGGCATTCTTCGATCCTTACAGTTGATTGCAGCTTCATGTCGTTGCTGAACAAATGGTTTTCCGGAAATAAAAAGCCGGTTAACGTCGATAGCCCTGCTAGTGAGCCCTCCATGCTGGAAAACAATGTACTGAGTGTACTCAGACAAACCATAGACCCAAATACAGGTCGTGATTTTGTCAGCGAAAAAACGGTCAAGAAAATCCATGTTGATGGAGCCGATGTCACTGTAGATATCGTCCTGCCCTACCCCGCCGCGTCAGTTATTGAGCCACTGCGAACTACACTGCAGCAGGCTCTGCAAGTGCTTGAAGGAGTCGGCAAAATCAGCATTAACCTGAGCAGCAATATCGTCTCGCATGCAGTCCAGCGGGGGGTGCCTTTGCTGGCCGGTGTGAAAAATATCATTGCAGTTGCATCGGGCAAGGGCGGCGTTGGCAAATCAACCACAGCCGTCAATCTGGCTCTGGCATTGGTAGCGGAAGGCGCACGGGTAGGTTTGCTGGATGCGGATATTTACGGACCATCGCAGCCGACGATGATGGGCCTGGAGGGACAGCAACCGCAATCCCCCGATGGTAAAAGCATGACGCCGCTGATGAATTACGGCGTGCAGACAATGTCCATTGGTTTCATGATTGACCCTGAGCAGCCAATGGTGTGGCGCGGGCCGATGGTGACGCAGGCGCTCACCCAGCTGCTGAATGACACGCGTTGGGATGATCTCGATTATTTGCTGATCGATCTGCCGCCGGGCACGGGCGATATTCAGCTGACGCTGGCGCAGAAAATTCCGGTGACCGGCGCGGTAATCGTTACCACACCGCAGGATATCGCCCTGCTTGATGCTCGCAAGGGACTGAAAATGTTTGAAAAGGTCGGTATTCCTATCCTCGGCATTGTGGAAAACATGTCTGTTCATATTTGTTCTAACTGCGGTCACGCAGAACCCATTTTTGGTAGCGGTGGCGGCGAAAAAATGTGTTCGGATTATGGCGTATCACTGCTGGGCCAATTGCCGCTGGATATCGGTATCAGGTTGTCCGCCGATTCGGGGAAACCGACGGTAGCAGCAGAGCCCGACGGAAAAATTGCCGCAATCTACAAGCAGATTGCACGCAAGGTAGCGGTGAAAGTTGGCGAAAAGGCCCAGGATCATTCCGCAAAATTCCCGAAAATCGTGATTCAGAACACCTGACGCCTGATCAACGGGGCAGCTAGCTAGAAAGAAAAAAATGAGTATCAAATCCGATAAATGGATTCGTCGCATGGCCGAGCAACACGGCATGATTGAACCATTCGCACCTAATCTGGTGCGTGAGGTGAATGGGCAAAAGATTGTCTCATATGGCACGTCCAGCTATGGATATGACATCCGCTGTGCTGATGAATTCAAGGTGTTTACCAACATCAACAGCACGATCGTCGATCCCAAGAATTTCGACCCGAATTCTTTTGTTGAATTCAAAGGCGACTACTGCATTATTCCTCCCAATTCGTTTGCGCTGGCGCGCACCGTCGAATATTTCCGCATTCCCCGCTCGGTGCTGACCGTATGCCTCGGTAAATCGACCTATGCCCGCTGCGGGATTATCGTAAATGTCACCCCGTTTGAGCCGGAGTGGGAAGGCCACGTCACACTGGAGTTTTCCAACACGACCCCTCTGCCAGCCAAAATCTACGCAAACGAAGGCGTGGCACAGGTTTTGTTTCTGGAATCGGACGAAATCTGTGAAACCTCCTACAAGGATCGAGGCGGCAAATACCTGGGACAGACCGGCGTGACATTGCCAAAAATCTGACCCTGCCGTAATGGTCGAAAGTTGTTGCATCAAGCCACTTTCGACCTCACCTCCTCGCGACCCCCTTCCCATCCCGCCTTGATCAGCTCAGGTACGCATTTTCTACCGCCTCGGGCAGCGTTCCGGCTGGCTTGCAGCTATGCTGAAGTAAATCGGTACAAGCCTGTACCGCATGTTTTCGGCAACACACCTGCATACCCGGTTATTCAAAGATACTGCCCGGTATTTGGCGCGGTTTTTTTCAGCAAGAAACCGTCAGCTTTGCCGGCAAAACAGGAGGACGGACTGTGGCTAAACGCTTGTTGGTGGGCACCCGCAAAGGCTTGTTTGTGTTTGAACCCGAGGCCTCTTCTCGTCGCTGGCGCATGTGTCAGCAGCATTTTCCAGGGAAAACGGTAACCGCAGTGCTGGATGACCGACGTTCCGGCCACTGGTTTGCCGCGTTGCGTCACAACCGTAACGGTGCCAGCCTGTATCGTACGGTGGATGGAGGGCTACACTGGCAAGAGGAAAATTGCCCTGAATTTCCTGCGGATGCCGGACCCAACGCCGATGGCAGCAAGCCTTACGTCGATACTATCTGGTCACTGGCAGCTGCCGGCACAGATGAACCAGGGGTGATTCTGGCGGGCACGATTCCCGCAGCACTTTTCATCACAAATGATGATGGACTCAGTTGGGGTTTGATCAGCTCACTCTGGGATTTACCTGCACGCAAACACTGGTTTGGACACGGAACATCCCTCCCTGGTTTACATTCGATTTGTATTCATTCGCAGGATAGCAATCAGGTAACAGTTGGAATTTCTGCCGGTGGCGTCTGGCAAACTGATGATGGTTGTGCATCGTGGCATAGCGCATCCGTGGGCATGAGTGCCGACTATATGCCGCTGGAGCGGCAGCAGGAGGAATCGATACAGGATACACACCGCCTGGTGGAATGTGGTCACCAGCCCGAATATTTCTGGTCCCAGCATCGCAGTGGCATTTATCGCAGCAACAACAATGCACGCGAGTGGAAAAAGCTGTCAATTCCAGGTGATGATTTTGGCTTTACTGTTGCGGTACATCCCAAGGATCCCAACACGGCTTGGTATATCCCCTTGGAATCCGACGCAGTACGGATTCCACGTGATGGAGAGTTTTATGTCTTGCGTACACGGGACGGAGGGCAGAGTTTCGAAAAAATCACTGCGGGCCTTCCGGCAGAACATGCCTACCATGTAATTTACCGTCACGCATTATGTGTTAGTGACAGCGGCAACCTGCTGGCATTTGGCTCGACTACCGGTTCGGTGTGGACATCTGCCGACGAAGGCGGCAGCTGGTGGCGTGTAAGCGCGGAATTGCCACCGATACTCTGCATGACCTTCATCAGCTGACACCGACCTCTCGATTTTTGCGAAGGTTTTCCCTTAAAAACAGGGCTGGAGTCGATGGAATGACCAACCAATTCTCATCCAACCGGATTGGCAGCCCCCCCCCTGCGGAGTTGGAGCACCAAAGAGATTCCCTTTTGCAGCAGGCCACTGAGGTGGTGAGCCGGCATCTCAATGTACGTCATTTTGGGTCATGCAGCTGTCGCAAACCCGGCATCCATACAAACATCGGCAACAAAAAACCCCTGTCATCGTTTATGAGTCAGGGGTTTAAGCAGTTTTTGATACAAGTTGATACTTGAATGTGGTGGGCCCCCCGGGAGTCGAACCCGGCACCAACGGATTATGCTTACCAACTACGGCTTTCGCCGCCCCTTTCGGGTTTGTGGTCTGGACTGTCTCTTGTCTTTACGACCTGCCCGTACAGTCTCTACACGTTCTCTATCGCTAGAGCTTCGCTCGGGATTACCACGACCAACACAGCCAGAGGTTTCCCCGAATTTGAGCAGTTCTACCAGAAAACAGAGTCAACTTATTTTCTGGCAACCCATGCGAACAACACCATGGCAGATGCTTTAGGTGTTGCTCCGTCAAGTCCGCTGCTCTAACCAAGCATGAGCTAGAGGCCCAAAAACAGATTGCACAAATCAAACGCGCTTTCATCACCGATCAAACAATGACGAAAGCGCGCGATTATAGCAGTTTATTGTGCGTTGTCGCTGTTATCGAGGAAACTGCGCAGGCGCTCCGAACGCGTCGGGTGGCGCAATTTGCGCAAGGCTTTGGCTTCAATCTGACGAATCCGCTCACGTGTCACGTCAAACTGTTTACCCACCTCTTCCAGCGTGTGGTCTGTGTTCATTTCGATACCGAAACGCATCCTCAGCACCTTGGCTTCTCTCGGAGTCAGAGTATCGAGCACTTCCTTGGTTGCCTCGCGCAGGCCGGCATAAACCGCTGCATCGTTTGGCGCCAAGGTAACGGCATCTTCAATGAAATCACCCAGATGTGAATCGTCGTCATCGCCAATCGGTGTTTCCATCGAAATCGGCTCTTTCGAGATTTTCATGATCTTGCGGATCTTCTCTTCCGGCATTTCCATTTTTTCTGCCAGCAACGCCGGATCCGGTTCCAGACCGGTTTCCTGCAGAATCTGCCGCGAGATACGGTTCATCTTGTTGATGGTTTCAATCATGTGTACCGGAATACGAATAGTACGTGCCTGATCCGCAATCGAGCGAGTGATCGCCTGACGAATCCACCAGGTGGCATAAGTCGAGAACTTGTAGCCACGGCGGTATTCGAACTTGTCCACAGCCTTCATCAGGCCAATATTGCCCTCCTGAATCAGATCAAGGAACTGCAGGCCACGATTGGTATATTTCTTCGCAATCGAGATCACCAAACGCAAGTTGGCTTCGATCATTTCGCGCTTGGCACGACGTGCACGCGCCTCGCCAGTTGACATCTGGCGATTGATCTCTTTCAGATCCTTGATCGGAATCATCGCCCGTTGCTGAATATCCAGCAGGCGTTTTTGTGCTTCGAAAATCGTAAAACGATGGCGCTCAAGTGTTTCACTGAATGGCTTGGCCAAGCCAATCTGGTCGCCAACCCATTCCAGGTTCACTTCGTTGCTGGGAAACTTGCTGATGAAGTGTTCGCGCGGCATGCCGCAGCGGTTAACGCAAATCTCCATGATTTCGCGTTCCTGCGTACGTACTTCATCAACCAAGCCACGTAACGTATCGCACATTGCTTCGATCTGTTTAACAGTAAAGCGGATAGCCAGCAGTTCATTGAGAATTTCTTCCTGGGCTTCACGGTATTGCTTGCTGCCGACACCGTGTTTTTCCAGCGTTTTCACCATCTTGTCGAACAGCGGACGAATAATGGCAAACTTGCCCATCAAATCCGATTTGAGCTGCTCCAGGTTGGCGGCAGCAATTGCGCCACCAGCGTCTTCATCCTCTTCCTCGCCATCAACAGCAAGCTCTTCGCTTTCCTCTGGCTCAGCAAATTCCGCTTCTTCCTCTTCAACCGCATTGGGATCAACGATGGCATCAACCAGTTCGTCGACACGCAATTCGTCTTTTTCAACCAACTCAACCAGGCGCAGCATTTCCGATACGGTCATCGGGCAGGCTGAAATGGCCAGAATCATGTGCTTCTGACCATCTTCGATGCGCTTGGCAATTTCAATTTCACCCTCGCGCGTCAGCAGTTCAACGGTACCCATTTCACGCATGTACATGCGCACCGGATCAGTCGTCCGGCCAAATTCGGAATCTACCGTCGACAGCGCTGCTTCGGCTTCTTCCACCGCGTCTTCATCAGCAACTGCAGGCGTGGCATCCGACATCAACAGCTGTTCAGCATCCGGCGCCTCATCGTAAACCGGGATCCCCATATCGGTGATCATGCCAATCACACCTTCAATCTGCTCGACATCCAGCATGTCTTCCGGCAGGTTGTCGTTGATTTCGGCGTAAGTCAGGTAGCCGCGCTCTTTGCCGAGCACGATGAGGTTCTTGAGACGAGCCCGACGGGCTTCTGCATCCATCGGTGCGGACTTGGCTGCAGGCGCAGCCGCTTCGGTGTTCGGGATTTCGGGCTTGTCGTAATCTTGCTCTGCCGCCATGACTTCGTTCCTGAACCTTTTCTGAAAAACTCGAAATTATACCTAAGTTATAGATGTAATTACTATCACTTCCCTATCTTTTAAGCAGTTCCAGCATTTGCATCTTCTCTTCGTCAGTCAAACCACTCTGCTGCG
>JAUPTR010000037.1 GCA_030917985.1 Pseudomonadota bacterium
AGAAGATGGCACTCCATCACCCGCAACTCAATTCGCACGGCGAGCTGCAGCATCTGCTGACGGTCGAAGGCCTGCCGGAGCCGATTCTGACCCAGATTCTCGACAAGGCCGAAAGCTTTGTGTCGATGTCGGATCACGACGTGAAAAAACTGCCGATTCTCAACGGCAAATCGGTGTTCAATCTGTTCTTCGAGAACTCGACGCGTACTCGCACCACTTTCGAAATTGCCGCCAAGCGCTTGTCGGCAGATGTGGTCAATTTGAATATCAATGCATCGTCGACCAGCAAGGGCGAAACCCTGCTGGATACGATCCACAACCTGGAAGCGATGCATGCCGACATGTTCGTGGTGCGCCATGCGGAAAGCGGCGCGCCATTCCTGATCGCCAAACACGTGGCACCGGATGTGCACGTGATCAACGCCGGTGATGGTCGCCACGCGCACCCGACGCAGGCGTTGCTGGATATGTATACCATTCGCCATTACAAGCAGGATTTCAGCAATCTGCGCGTGGCGATTGTTGGCGACATCCTGCATTCGCGTGTGGCACGTTCGCAAATCCACGCGTTGACCACACTCGGCGTGCCGGAAGTGCGCGTGATTGGCCCGAAAACCCTGATGCCGACCAGCGTCGAAAAGCTCGGTGTGCATGTGTATCACGACATGAATCAGGGGCTGAAAGACGTTGATGTGGTGATCATGCTGCGTTTGCAGAACGAGCGCATGAACGGCGCCTTGCTGCCCTCGGCGCAGGAGTTCTTCAAATATTACGGCCTGACGCTGGATAAGCTGGCACATGCCAAGCCGGACGCAATTGTGATGCACCCGGGCCCGATGAATCGTGGTGTGGAAATCGACTCGGCGGTAGCGGATGGGGCGCAGTCGGTGATTTTGCCGCAGGTGACATTTGGTATTGCAGTGCGGATGGCGGTCATGGCCATTCTTGCTGGCAACCGCTAAGGCTTGGAGTAGGGCACTCATGAATATTGAAATCAAAAATGGCCGTCTGATCGATCCTGCCAGTGGCCTGGATAAGGTTGCCAATCTGTTTGTTGCCGATGGCCGGATTGTGGCGATTGGCGATGCGCCGGAAGATTTTTACGTTGAGCAGGTGATCGACGCTACTGGCCTGGTTGTGGCGCCGGGTCTGGTTGATTTGTCGGCACGCCTGCGCGAACCGGGCTTTGAATACAAGGCGACCCTGGAGTCGGAAATGGAAGCCGCTGTCGCAGGTGGCGTGACCAGCCTTGCCTGTCCGCCCGATACCGATCCGCCGCTGGACGAGCCGGGCCTGGTGGAAATGCTGAAACACCGTGCCCGCCAGTTGAATCAGGCCAATGTTTACCCGATTGGCGCGTTGACCCAGCAATTGCAGGGCAAAAAGCTGACCGAAATGGCCGAGTTGCACGACGCCGGCTGTGTCGCGTTTTCGCAGGCGGATATCCCGTTCGAAAACAATCTGGCCTTAATGCGCTCGCTGCAATACGCAGCAACTTTTGATTTTCCGGTCTGGCTGCGTCCGCGCGATCATGGCCTGGTAGCTGGCGGTGTGGCACATGATGGCGAGATCGCCACGCGTCTGGGCTTGCCGGGTATTCCGGTGATTGCCGAAACGGTAGCCTTGTCGACCATGCTGCTGCTGGTCAAGTCCACCGGCGCACGGGTGCATTTCTGCCGTATTTCCAGCGCTTCCGGGCTGGATATGATCCGCGCTGCAAAACAACAAGGTTTGCCGGTGTCGTGTGATGTGGCAATCAACCACATCCACCTGACAGATATGGATATCGGCTTCTTCGATGCCCATTACCATCTGATCCCGCCGCTGCGCAGTCAGCGTGATCGCGAAGCAATTCGTGCGGCTTTGTTTGATGGCACCATTGACGCCATTTGCTCCGACCACACGCCAGTCGACGACGACGGTAAATTGCTGCCGTTTGCCGAATCCGAACCCGGTGCCACCGGACTGGAATTGTTGTTGCCTTTAACCCTGAAATGGGCCGAGGAGGCCGGTTTATCGTTGACACAGGCACTGCAGAAAATTACCTGCGACTCGGCGCGTGTGCTGGGTATCGATGCCGGCAAACTGGCAGTCGGCGCGCCTGCTGATTTGTGTCTGTTCGACCCGGAAGCGGAATGGCGAGTAGAGCCGAAACAGCTGAAAAGCCAAGGCAAGAATACCCCGTTTGCCGGAAGCCAAATGCGTGGTAAAGTGCGCCACACGCTGGTTAATGGTCAACCGGTGTACCACACCCTTTGACCCAATAAGAATTTCATACGCTGTTTGAGGAAAACTGTCATGTCGGATATCAAAGCCCAATTCGAGCAAGCCCAGATCGATGTTAAGACCCTGAGCGAGCGCCCAGACAACCAAACCATGCTGAAGCTGTACTCCTTCTTCAAGCAGGCCAGCGAAGGCGACGTAACAGGTAGCCGTCCGGGCATGATGGATTTTGTCAATCGCGCCAAATACGATGCCTGGGCCGAGCTGAAAGGCAAATCGCAAGAGCAGGCCATGCAGGACTACACCAATCTGGTAAATCGCCTGCTGGGCCGCTAATTCAGGTCTGGATGTACAGAAAAAAGGGCAGCTGCGGCTGCCCTTTTTGTTTGGGGTGATTCGGTCTATTCGGCAAACAGCCTGGTATTGTCGGCAATTTCGGTCTGGTTGATGCCGCTCGACTGTGCTCGACGCATCGCGTGGTCGGCACGCAGCAGCAGGTTTGGCGCCTGTTCTTCATCTGCCAGCTGGGCAATCCCGGCAGAAAAGGTCGCATCCAGACGTTTGTTCTTGTAGATCACCGGATTCTTCTGGAATACCTGCCGCAGGCGTTCCAGCAGATAACGGCAGCCGCCGATTTCGGTATCCGGCAACACCAGCAGGAATTCCTCATTGCTGTAGCGCACCAGATAATCCTGTTGCCGCAGCACCGCCTTGGCGAGGTTGGCGATGTGGATCAGCACCCGGTCAGCGGCGCCTTCGCCGTGTTGTTTGTTGATCTGACCGATGTTGTCGAGATCAATCAGCGCAATCGACAAACGGCCATCATAACTGCTGGCGCGTTTGACCTCTCTTGTCAGCAGGTCATCCAGGCTCTGGCGGTTTTGGGCGCCGGTCAGTTTGTCCTGTTCCTGAATGCGCCGGGTTGCTGCCATGTCTTCACGCATTTCCTGCAGGGCAGAGGCCAGCCGGCTGAGGTTGTCGCGTGATTCGGATACGCTGCCGTGCATGGCGGTCGCGGTATCGATGATGTTGCCCAGCAGATGGGTGATATCGTCTTTTTGCTGCGCCCGGTGCAGATGATCCAGCGATTGGCGGATGTCAGCGTTGTGATCCTGAATCAGATCGGCCAGGCTGGCCGTGGTCTGCGCGGCATCATTAACGGCATGCTGGGCTTCGGCTACCACCTTGGCGGATGCGGGGTCGGGATTGGCTGGGCCAGCGCTGTCACTGGCAGTTTGATTCACGCCGGCAATGTCGTAATAAAAGCGCACATAGTTTTCCGGCGTCGGCGGCAGGCCAAGCTCGGCAAGCCTTTTTAGCGCCGTGCGCGCAATTTCTGCGGGTGCGGATGTTCTGGGGACCATAATGCAATTCGCGGTGTCATAGATCTATTATCGTGAAAGCCGCGACAGTGGCCGGTTTCATGGCAATCTGGCGGCTCTACTGCTATTGTAGTTGCGGATGGCGGCTTTTGCCGGATAATTCCGTTCGATATTGGCGTGCCGTAGCTGCGGCGCGCGCTAATGCGCTTTAATTTCTGGTTGATCATGCACATTCATATTCTTGGTATCTGCGGTACCTTCATGGGCGGCATTGCCGTCATCGCCAAACAGGCAGGTTTTCGTGTGACAGGCTGTGATGCCAATGTTTATCCACCGATGAGCACGCAGTTGGAGGCGCAGGGCATCGAGCTGATTCAAGGCTTTGGTGTCGAGCAGCTTGAACTCAAACCGGATGTATTCGTGATCGGCAACGTGGTGACACGCAGTAATCCGCTGATGGAGGAAATCCTCAATCGCGGCTTGCCATATATCTCCGGGCCGCAATGGCTGGCCGAGCAAGTGCTGCAAGACAAGTGGGTGCTGGCGGTGGCCGGCACGCATGGCAAAACCACTACTACCTCGATGCTGGCGTGGATTCTCGAATATGCCGGCCTGGCGCCGGGCTTTCTGATTGGCGGCATCCCGGAAAACTTTGGCCTGTCGGCGCGTTTGCCCGGCGCACCGCGGCAGGAGCCAAGCGGCAAGAGCCCGTTTTTCGTGATCGAGGCCGACGAATACGACACCGCATTTTTCGACAAACGTTCCAAGTTTGTGCACTACCATCCGCGTACCGCGATTCTCAATAATCTGGAATTTGACCACGCGGATATTTTCCCCGATTTGCAGGCAATCGAAACCCAGTTCCATCACTTGGTACGTACCGTGCCGGGTCAAGGTCTGATCGTGGCCAATGGCCGCGAACAGAGCATGGATCGGGTATTGCAGCGTGGCTGCTGGACACCGGTTGAACGTTTTGGCGGCGACAGTGGCTGGGGCATTGGCGCAACTTACGACGACGGTTTCGAAGTGTTGCTGAATGGCAAATCGCAAGGCCGTTTGCGCTGGGAAATGCTAGGCACCCACAACCAGCTGAATGCGCTGGCGGCGCTGGCCGCGGCGCGCCATGTGGGTGTGGCCGTCGAAACCGGCATTGCCGCACTGGCTGAATTCAAGAACGTCAAACGCCGTATGGAAGTGCGGGGAGTGGAAAATGGCGTGACGGTTTACGACGATTTTGCGCATCACCCGACTGCGATCCGGACTACGGTGGACGGCTTGCGGCGCAAGGTCGGTTCGGCGCGCATTCTGGCAGTGCTGGAGCCACGTTCCAACACCATGAAGCTGGGCACCATGAAACAACAGCTGCCAGACAGCCTGACGGATGCGGACCGGGTGTTCTGTTTTGGCGCCAATCTTGGCTGGGATGCGGCCGACGCCTTGGCGCCGCTCGGTGACAAGGCTGCCAGCTTTGACAATCTCGATACGCTGGTTGAAGCGGTATGCGCCGCAGCCCAACCGGGTGATCACGTTCTGGTAATGAGCAACGGTGGCTTTGGTGGCGTGCATGGCAAGCTTTTGCAGCGTTTAAAGCCATAACTTGCCGCTGGCATATCGGCAGCCTAAACTAAAGTTCCACGTGAAACGCCACCGAGTTTTCGCATGCCATCCTGTCGTTATCACATTGTTAATGTTCACTCCGAAAGCCCGTTGAGCGGCTTGCCGGTGGCGGTGTTTGATCAGGCGCCGGCACTGGATGAAGCCACCATGCTGGCGTTGTCGCAGCAGGTGCAAACCGCGCTGAGTGTTTTCCTGCTGCCGTCGGCGCGCGGTCATGCGCGACTCGCCATTTTTACCCCCGAACGCAGTCTTGCGTTTTCTCCCGATGCCCTGTTTGCCGCCGCCTCCGTGGTGCGTGAACGCCTTGGCGAAGCGATGCTGACGCTGGAAACCGCCGTGATGATTGCGCCGCTGTGGCTGGAGCAGGATCGCTGGTTTTATCAGGTGCAGGTTCCGTTGCAGCGCGAGCTGAACGTGCGGCAGCGTCATCTGGCCGCCATGCTTAATCTCAACGAGCGAGACCTGGACGAACCGCCGCTTTTTATCGATTGTGGTGATGAATGGCTGGTATTGCCGCTGACACATCCGGATGCGGTCAAGGATTGTGTGCCCAAGCTGGAAGACATGTCGCTGCACGCGGTTAATTCACGTGGCTTGCCACAACTGCTGGTGTGGCATCGCTCGATGGACAGTGTGGCCGCACGCAGTTTTGTGGTGCGGTTTGGCTCGCTGCGCGAAGAACCCGCCAGCGGTGCGGCGATTGCCGCATTGGCCGGTTATCTGCTGAATACCCGTGCGCCGTTGCCAATCAGCCTGCGGGTGAGGCAGGGCGATTATCTGGAGCGGCCGGCACGCATGGCGCTGCAGATTGACGACAACCGTCGCATCTTGCTGGGTGGGCAAACGCGCATCCAGTCCAGCGTCGAATTGAACTGGTAAAGCGCCATGCCTTCTTTCCGTTATCAGATCGTCAATGTGTTTGCCGAAAGCAGTTTGTCGGGCAACCCGCTGTGTGTGTTCGAATCCGGGTTGCCGTTTGACGACGCTGCTATGCAGTCGATTGCGCGGCAGATGAATCACCCGGAAACTGCATTTGTCTTGCCCAGCCGCGTGGCCGACGCGCAGATTCGCATTTTTACCCCGGCTTACGAAATGCCGTTCGCCGGGCATCCGTTGCTGGGCGCGGCACATGTGATCCGCCAGCTGCAGCAAACCGAAAACGCGCTGAAAATCGAAACCAAAGCCGGCGTGGTGCAGGTGTGGGCGGAAGAAGATGTCTGGTCGTTCCAGTGCAAAACGCCCACCTACCGCGCGCCGGAAGCCAATATCCAGCAACTGGCCACATTGCTGGGCATCCGCGAAAGCGATATCGGCCCGTCGCCGCTGTTTGTGAATACCGGCACCGAACAGCTGGTGATCCAGCTCACCAATCGTGACGGCTTGATGTATTGCCGCCCTCGTGCGGCCGCCTTGCAGCAATATGCCGCCAATCGCAATGGCGTCGCGCAGGTGTTCATCTGGGTGCGCGATGGCGCATTGGTGCACGGCCGCTTTTTTTACGTGGATCGGGGCACGGTGGTCGAAGATTACGGCACCGGCTCGGCCTGTGCTAACCTTGGCGGCTGGTTTCTTGCCAATGGCGCGCCGCGGCCCTTGTCGGTGGAAATGCGCCAGGGGCACATGATCAAACGCTTCAGCAACCTCAAACTCGATATCAACGCCGCCCGGCAGATTTTTGTTG
>JAUPTR010000264.1 GCA_030917985.1 Pseudomonadota bacterium
CTGTTTCAGCGCCTGGTTGGCAAAATCCACGCCGTATCGCTGTTGCAGCGATGGATACTGATCCAGGCTGACAGATGCAATCAGCAGCGGTCGCGGTGTCTGGGTGCGTAGTTGCAACTCCTGCTCTACCAAGGCGCGTATGCCCTGCTGATTCCAGACTTGCAGCAGCGGGTCGATTTGCGCGTTGCGTTGTGCGGCATCCAGTTGCTGCAACAGCATTTGCTGGCTTTCGCTCAGTTGCCGCAAGCGCAGCACGGTTTCGGCCCAGATGCCGAGGTCGTTGAACATGCGCCGCTGTTCGCCGCTCAGATGGCGTGGTTTGTCGTCGATGATGCAGGGTGTGCCAATGTTGTAGCCCTCGGCATTGCGCAACGGCCGGCCGGCGTAAAAGCGGATATTCGGGCCACCGGTCACCAGCGGGTTGTCGGCAAAACGCTCGTCGGCGGGCGCATTTTCAATGATGAACAGGTCGTTGCCGAGAATGGCGTGACCACAAAAAGAAACATCACGCGGCGTCTCGCGCACCGGCAGGCCCACGCACGATTTGAACCACTGGCGATTCAGGTCGACCAGCGATACCAGTGCAATCGGCACCGCGAACAGGTGCTGCGCAATGCGTGTAATCCGGTCAAACGCCTCTTCGTCCGGGGTGTCGAGTAACTGCATGCGCTGCAAGGACGCAAGGCGTTGTTCTTCGTTGGCGGGGCGGGCTGGCGTTTGCATGGGCGGCATCCTGTTCGGGTGGGGCGTGTTCAATATAGTTCATCTTTGGCTACGCCATACGGATGGGAATCCGGCGGCGTCCGAACTGGCCGGCTTGCGCGGCAAAGTGGCCGGCAATGCGGCTGCCGCAGCTGCACTGGCCGCTCGGGTTGAGCCGGTAATGATTGATCTGGTGCCAGTCACGCTCAATCATTGCCTGACTGCAGTGGGGGCAATAGGTGGTGCCGCCCTCCCGGTCGATGATGTTGCCGGTGTAGACGTAACGCAGCCCCTTGCTGCGGGCAATGCCGCACGCACGCTGGAGCGTGGCTGCCGGGGTGGATTCGATCTCCCGCAGCTTGTGGTCGGGGTGAAACGCGGTGAAGTGCAGCGGCACGTCCGGGCTCAGGTTTTCGGCAATCCATTCACACATGGCGTGCAGCTCGCTGTCCGAGTCGTTGAGGCCAGGGATGAGCAGGGTGGTGATTTCGTACCAGACCTTGGCCTCATGTTGCAGATAGCGCAAAGTCTCGAGCACCGGCTGCAGGTGTGAGCCAGTCTGTTTCAGGTAAAAGGCGTCGCTGAATGCCTTGAGGTCGACGTTGGCAGCATCCATTTTTGCGTAGAAGTCGGCCCGTGCCTCGTCGTGCATGTAGCCGGCGGTGACGGCGACTGTCTTGATGCCTTGCTCATGGCAGGCGTCGGCAACATCCATCGCGTATTCGGCAAAAATCACCGGGTCGTTATAGGTAAACGCCACGCTCTGGCAGCCATGGGCTGCTGCGGCGTCGGCAATGGCCTGCGGGCTGGCTTGATCCATCAGAATGTCCATCTCCCGCGATTTGCTGATATCCCAGTTCTGACAGAATTTGCACGCCAGATTGCAGCCGGCGGTGCCGAAGCTCAATACGCTGGAGCCGGGATAGAAATGATTGAGCGGCTTTTTTTCGATCGGATCGATGCAGAAGCCGGACGAACGGCCGTAAGTGGTCAGCGCCATCTGGCCGCCAAGATTCTGGCGGACAAAGCAGGCGCCACGCTGGCCTTCCTGCAGGCGGCAGTCGCGGGGGCACAGGTCGCATTGAATGCGGCCATCCGCCAGTGGGTGCCAGTAGCGGCCGGGGTAAAAGGTTGCGGGAGTGGTCATTTTGGCCCTTTCCATGAATCGGTTGGCAGGGCGCGGGGTTGTTATTGCTTTTGCCGCGACGTGAGTTTCACGTTGCTGTTGGTTGGGCTTCTTGCCACTTCTGTACCGTATAGCGCCAGAGTTGCACGTCGTCCGACCAGTAATCTGCCGGCAAGCCGGCTTTGCGTTTCAGTTGTGCCATAAAGACCGCCGGGGTCGGCAATTGTTCCCACACCTGCGGCAAAAATGTCGAGCGGCGGCCGTGGGCGGCGAAGATCACGCCATCGATTCCGGGTCGCAGCTGGCGCAGTGCATCGGCCTCGTCATGCCAGCTTAATGGCTGCGGTGTCGACAGCAGCGAAACTTCAATCGTGGTGATGTCGATTTCGCCGGCACGCAGTGGCGCAAAACGCGAGTCGTTCAACGCTGCTGCCACCGCGTTGTGGCAAACGTCGTCGCGCAGCGGGCGCCATGCCTCCAGGCTGCCAATACAGCCCCGCAGCTCGCCGCCTTGGGTGAGTGTGACAAAGCAGGCGCCGGGCTGCATCAGCGCAGGGTTTTCTACGGCTGCTGCCGCAGCGTCGCCTCGCCCGAGTGCGGCCTCAATGCGCTTGCGTGCCAGTTGCAGCAGGCTGCTGCCCAGCTCCTGGCTCATTTGGGGCTTTCGCAGAAGGCGAACGAGGCATAACCCACCACCCGCTCCTTGTCACCGGAGGTGTCGCCCGAATTACGAATATCCAGCAGGTGCGGCTCTAACTGGTGTTGTTGCGCCGCCCGCAGCAGGCCGTGGATTGGTGTGGCACCACATGCTTGCTGGTGGCCGAATTGCTGGCTCAGTTCGAGGATGGTCAGCGCCGTATCCTGATCCACGCGCCGCGCCAGCGGGTAGGGCAGGTAATGTGACAGGTCCGAGCTAATCACGATCAGCGTTTCCGATCCGCCCCAGGCTTGCTCCAGCACTTCCGCCACCTGTTCGGCGCTGGTGTCGCCTACTGCCAATGGCACCAGAGTGAAGTGATCCAGCACGCGCTGCAAAAAAGGCAGTTGCACTTCCAGCGAGTGTTCCAGTGCATGGGCCGCCGGGTTGACGCTGACCTGAGGCAATGCTTCCAGTTGTTTGCATATGCCAAGATCCAGCGGCACGGTCCCGAGTGGAGTAGCAAATGCTTCGCCGCCAGGCAAGGCCAGCCCGCTGATCGGCACCCGATGTACCGGGCCGAGCAGCACCACACGGCTGATTTCGGCGTGCAGCGGCCGTAGCAGCGCATAAGCCGACGCTGCCACTGCGCCGGAGTAGACGTAGCCGGCATGCGGCACAATCAAGGCCTTCGGTGGCAAAGGCAGACGCACTTCCTGTCGGCAGTCCATCAGCAGATTGCCTATGGTTCGCCCCAGTTCATCACTCTGGCTGGGGTAAAACGAGCCGGCCACTGCGGCACGACGTACAAGTCCCATCTGTTGTCTCCTGCAAGGCCACGCTTGTATTGCCAGCGTGGCATGGTAGTGCTGCACTATTGCTGATATGCGGTCGGCCCGGCGCAATGCAAGCCTGCTGCTTTAATGTTAGGCCTTTCCGCCGTATCCGGCCGGGCTTTGTTCCTGCGCTGCGGGGGTGTGCCTAAGTTAATGATTTGATTGCCAATCGGCGTGCAGAAAGCGGCTGACGCGGGTGTCGCTTTTGCAGTAGAATATGCGCCCTTTGCTTAAGCCCGCGGATTTCTCCATGCTTTACCCCACCCGATTTGACGTGATCGTTGTCGGCGGCGGACATGCCGGCACCGAGGCGGCCCTCGCTGCGGCGCGTATGGGCGTGCAGACCCTATTGCTGACGCACAATATCGAAACCCTGGGGCAGATGTCGTGTAATCCGTCGATTGGCGGTATCGGCAAGGGGCATCTGGTGAAAGAGGTGGATGCGCTGGGTGGCGCAATGGCACTGGCAACCGATATTGGTGGCATCCAGTTTCGCACCCTTAATTCGAGCAAAGGACCGGCTGTGCGGGCAACCCGCGCACAGGCCGACCGCGTGCTGTACAAGGCGGCAATTCGGTCGATGCTGGAAAATCAGCCGAATTTGACGCTGTTTCAGGCTGCTGTTGACGATATTTCCGTCTGCGGCGATCGTGTGGCCGGAGTTGTAACCCAGCTGGGTTTGCGCTTTGAAGCGCCCACTGTGGTGCTGACAGCGGGTACCTTCCTCGCCGGCCTGATCCATGTTGGCTTGCAGAATTACCAGGCGGGGCGCGCCGGCGATCCGGCTTCGGTGTCGCTGGCGGCGCGGCTGCGCGAGCTGCAATTGCCGGTTGGGCGGCTGAAGACCGGTACTCCGCCGCGCATTGATGGCCGCACCATCGACCGCAGTGTGATGGGCGTGCAACCGGGTGATAATCCGGAGCCTGTGTTTTCCTATCGCGGCAACCGGGCGATGCACCCGCAGCAACTACCGTGCTGGGTCACGCATACCAATGAAAAAACCCACGAAATCATCCGCGGCGGTCTGGATCGTTCGCCAATGTATACCGGCGTGATCGAAGGCGTCGGACCGCGTTATTGCCCGTCGATCGAAGACAAGATCCACCGTTTTGCCGACAAGCCGAGCCACCAGATTTTCCTGGAGCCGGAAGGTCTGCAGACCAACGAAATCTACCCGAACGGCATCTCGACCAGTCTGCCATTTGATGTGCAATTGGCGCTGGTGCGTTCGATGAAAGGCCTGGAAAACGCACATATCCTGCGCCCTGGCTACGCCATCGAATACGACTATTTCGACCCGCGCAACCTCAAGACCAGCCTGGAGACCAAGTCGATACATGGCCTGTTTTTCGCCGGCCAGATCAACGGCACCACCGGTTACGAAGAGGCGGCGGCGCAGGGCTGCCTGGCCGGCATCAATGCCGGCCTGCTGGCGCAGGGTAAAGAGAGCTGGTGCCCGGCGCGTGACGAGGCTTACCTCGGCGTACTGGTTGACGATCTGATCACGCGCGGCGTGACCGAACCGTATCGCATGTTCACCAGTCGTGCCGAATTCCGTCTGCAATTGCGCGAGGATAACGCTGACATGCGTCTCACCGAGGCGGGCCGCAAGCTGGGCGTGGTGGGTGATGCGCAGTGGGATTTGTTCTGCCGCAAGCGCGATGCCGTTGCTGCCGAGCTGGAGCGCCTCAAGTCCACCTGGATCAACCCGCGTGTGTTGCCCCAGGGCGAGGCAGAAAGAGTGCTGGGACAGGCGATCGAGCGGGAGTACAATCTGCGCGATTTGCTGCGCCGGCCGAATGTCAGCTATGCAGTGCTGATGACCTTGCCAGGGGCGGGCGAGGCTGTGGCCGACGAGGTGGTTGCCGAGCAAGTGGCGATTCAGGTGAAGTACGAAGGCTATATCAATCGCCAGATTGACGAGGTTGCGCGCCGCGAAGGCATTGATGACATCAAGCTGCCGCTGGAAATGGATTACACCGTGGTGATTGGCTTGTCGAAAGAGGTGCAACAGAAACTGGCCACGCACAAGCCTGAAACCTTGGGCCAGGCGTCGCGTATTTCTGGAGTAACGCCCGCAGCCATCGGCTTGCTGCTGGTGCATTTGAAGCGTGGCCAGAGCGGAAAGCACAGCGCATGAGGATTGATCTCGCGCGTCAGTTGCAACATGGCGTGGCAGCGCTTGGCTTGGTGATTGCCGAGCCGGTGCAGCGCAAGCTGCTCGATTACATTCTGCTGCTGGATAAGTGGAACAAGGTCTACAGTCTGACTGCGGTGCGTGAGCCGGAGCGCATGATTGGCCTGCACTTGCTTGATTGCCTGGCGATCCTGCCATACCTCAATGCCTCGCGGTTGCTGGATGTCGGCTCTGGTGGCGGTATGCCCGGCATCATCCTGGCTATCTGTCATCCCGATTGGCAGATCACCATGATTGACAGCAACAGCAAAAAAACCGGATTCCTGCAGCAGGCCGCAATCAGTTTGCAGCTGGGCAATGTTACGGTGGTGACCAGCCGGGTTGAGCAATTTCAGCCGGCGCAGCCGTTTGACGTGATTACCTCGCGCGCGTTTGCCGATCTGGGTGATTTTGTCGCCTGGTCGCAGCACTTGCTGGCGCCGGGTGGTTGTTATGC
>JAUPTR010000265.1 GCA_030917985.1 Pseudomonadota bacterium
GGACTGAAGTCCGACCTACAGCTTCTGTTTTCGCAACGCTGGGGTAGACCCCCACCGCGTTTGCCTGCCGGTTGAGCTAGCTTCATCGGCAGGTGTGTTTGTTTAACCACAAAGGTTTAGCGACGATGCTCATCACCATCGATAACGTTCTGACCGCCGAAGAACTGGCGCAAGGCCGCCAGCTGCTGGCCGAGGCACAGTGGGCCAGCGGCCTGATCACTGCCGGGCCGCAGGCGGCGGTGGCCAAAAACAACCTGCAATTGCCGGAAGGCTGCCCGCAGCTGATTGCGTTGCGGCAACTGGTGCTGGGTGCGCTCAACCGCAATGCGATGTTTTTCACCGCCGCCTTGCCGCTGAAAATCCTGCCGCCGTTTTTCAACTGCTACAGCGGAGACACCAACCACTACGGCTACCACACCGACAACGCCATGCGCCTGCTGCCGGACGGCAGCGGCTATGTGCGCGCCGATGTCTCGGCGACGCTGTTTTTCTCCGAGCCGGACGAATACGAAGGCGGCCTGCTGACCATCGAAGACACCTTCGGCGCCCACGGCCTCAAGCTCAAGGCCGGCAGCATGGTGGTGTATCCATCGTCCTCGATCCACCAGGTTGCGCCGGTTACATCCGGCCAGCGGCTGGCGTGTTTCATGTTCATCCAGAGCATGGTGCGCGACCCCGGCCAGCGCCGTACCCTGTACGACATGGACATGGCACTGCTCGACCTGCGCGAGCAATACGGCGAAACCGGCCCGGTGGTGCGCCTCACCGGCATCTACCACAACCTGCTGCGCCGCTGGGCTGACTCGTGAGCCAGCCGGCCCGCAACACCATCCCCGCCGGCATCAGCTGTGCCGCCGATTACGAAAACCACGCCCGCAACCTGCTTGACCCGGTTGCGTGGTCTTATCTGCAGGGCGGCAGCGGCAATGATCTGACCCTTGCCAACAATCGCCGCGCCTTCGACGCCATCCCCTTGTGGCCGCGCCCGCTGGCCGATGTGTCTGGCGGCCATACCCGTTTGCAATTGTTTGGCCAGCCGCTGGAACACCCGCTGCTGCTGGCACCGGTTGCCTACCAGCGGCTGTTTCACCCGGATGGCGAATGCGCTGGCGCCATGGCTGCCGCCGCGCAGGGCGGCACCACACTGGTCAGCAGCCTCGCCAGCCAGCCACTGGAGCAGATCGCCGCCGCCGCGCAGCAGACCGGCGGTGTCGCGCCGTGGTTCCAGCTTTACTGGCAAGGCGAACGCCAGCGCACGCTGCGGCTGGCGCAACGCGCCATCGCTACCGGTTATCCGCTGATTGTGTTCACCATCGACGCCCCGGTGAAACTCGCCTCGCTGACGCTGCCCGGCGCCATCCGCGCCGTCAATCTGGAGGCGCCACTGGCTGCCGCCCCGGTTGCCGCCGGCCAGAGCCAGGTGTTTGATGGCTGGATGGCACAGGCGCCGACCTGGGACGACTTTGCCTGGCTGCGCCAGCAGATCACCGTCCCGCTGCTGCTGAAAGGCATCCTCCACCCGCACGATGCACAACGCGCCGCCGATGCCGGCTGCGATGGTCTGGTGATCTCCAACCACGGCGGCCGCGTGCTCGACGGCGCCCCCGCTGCCATCGACTGCCTGCCCGCGATTGCCGACCGGCTCGGCGGCCAATTGCCCTTGTTGTTCGACAGCGGCATCCGCAACGGCCGCGATGTGTTCAAGGCGCTGCAACTCGGCGCCTGCGCCGTGCTGATCGGCCGCCCGGCCATCTGGGGCCTGGCCAGCGCCGGCGCCCTCGGCGTTGCCCACACCATCCGCCTGCTGCGTGATGAGCTCGAAGCCACCATGGCCCAGTGCGGCTGCAAAACCCTCTCCGACATCCCCGCCAGCCGCTGATCCTGCCCCACACAGGCCACTGCCGCGAAAACAAGTGGTTTTTTGTAGAGGCCTTCAGTCGCAACCTGCAAGCTTGTTGCTACGGCAGTGCCCCCACCGCCTGCCCTGCGGCCGGCTCTGGCATTGGCCCGCAGGCCAGGCTGCAGCCCAGTGTGGATGCGCTTTGCCGGGCCGAGGTTTGCCGGTGACAACCGTGGTTTGTTGCCCGCTTTGCCGACAGCGCTGGTTTGCCGCAGCAAAGAAAAACCGGGGCACACGCCCCGGAGTCTGTCTTGCCCGCCACCCAATACGTTTTATTGCATCGAATGCAGGCCGATGACGTTGCCCTCGGTGTCCATCACCATGGCAATAAAGCCATGCGGGTCAATCGACATCTTGCCTTTGATCAAGCGGCCACCATTGGCCGCAGCACGTTCCGCCTCGGCCGCACAATCTTCGCAGGAAAAATACACCAGCGTGCTGCCACCGGAAGGGCAGCCGGCCATGTGCACCAGCGCCCCCGCCGCGCCGTAATCTTCCATCGACGATGGAAACGCCAGCATCTGCATGTCCGGAAAACCCTGCGGGTCAGGGTTGTCCAGCGGCGTGAGCCCGACCTGAAATACCGCCTCGTAAAACGCCTTGGCGCGCGGCATGTCCTGCACATAGATTTCAAACCAACCAACCGGATTACTTTTCATGTGTGCTCCTGGTGCTGTGTGAAAAAACGTGTGTTCTGATGGGGCCACAAGCGGCGGTTAACAGCCAATACCGCCGTGGCAGGCCGCGCGTTGCACAAGTTCGCCCTCCGCTGCTGCTGCCGACAGATACAGACAGACACCTGCGCGGTTGTTACCGTTATAGGCAAACAACAGATCCAGCCTGCCATCGCCATCCAGATCGCCGGCCCACAACAAGCTGGCCGAATTTTCGTTGTCGCCGTCTGCGGCAAGCAGATCCGGCAGCTGCGTCTTGCTTTGTCGCAGATGCAGATAGACCCGTCCCTTGTCTGCCTGGATCAGATATTGCTCACCTTTGAACGGGATGTGCAGCGGCGGATCACCGCTTGAAACTGATCGCGGCGTGTCTTTAAACGTCATGCTCGGCGTATCGACCTTGCCCGGTTTGACGTTTTGAAAACGCAGCAGGGCAATGGCATCTGCCCGATTCGAGGTGATCTGGATGCCCGTTGTTTGGCCTTTTGCGTCCAGCACGACATCAAAAACCGGTTTGGCGCGAACCAGCGCCGGTTCCAGCCGCCACACGCCACCCAGCGGAATCAAGGCTAGCCAGCCGATACCGGGTTTGGTCGGCGCTTCGTCGCCGTGATAGTCGCCGGATATCAGCAGGCGCCAATGTTCCTGGCTGGATTGTGCCTGCGCCGGGGAGAAAAACATCAGCAGGACTAAAAGGAGATTCTTACGCATGAAAGCGGATCGTCGATGCACGAGCGCCTGTTATGCCAGAATCGGCAATGGATCGCAATTGGGCGAATATGCCCCACCTGTGGCCAGGTCCGGCCCAGGCCTGAGTGGCCGGTTGGCTTGGCCAGAGCGCCGGAAACGAGCGCCGACAAGCCATGCGCACCGGGCTGCAGGCCGCGCTGGTATTGCCTTGTAGCCCAGCCTGCAGGCCGCGCCCATCTTGCCTTGCAGCCGTGCTTAACCCCACTGGTGCGAAAATAAGCAGTTTTTGTAGGTCGGACTTCAGTCCGACGCAGTCGCTTGCGTTCGGCACCGCGTCGGACTGAAGTCCGACCTACAACCTTATTTTCGCGGCAGTGGTGCTTAACCCGCCCGGAACATGCCCAGATTACGCGTTGAATAATGGCCGATGTTCGGCACTACCAGCGGCAGGTCTGCATCGCTGACGCCCATCCAGCTTGCCAATGTTGCGGCCAGCTGGTCGACGCTGGTGGTAGGCAGCAGGCGGCCTTGGCCGACATCGTCGGGGCCATTGACGCTGACCGAGGGTAGTGCGCCGTAGAATCGGCCACCGTTGACGGCGCCGCCAAGCACGAAATGGTGGCTGCCCCAGCCGTGGTCCGAGCCGTCGCCGTTGGAGCTGAGGGTGCGGCCGAAATCGCTGGCGGTGAAGCTGGTGACCGCATTGGCAATGCCCAGCTCCACCGTTGCGGCATAAAAGCTGTTGAGGGCGTTGGCGATATGGGTGAGCAGGGTGGGGTGCTGATCCAGCAGGTTGTCGTGCAGGTCAAAGCCGCCAATCGAGACAAAAAACACCTGGCGGCTGGCGCCGAGCTGGCTGCGTGCGGCGATGATGCGTGCCACCATCTGCAATTGTGTGGCCAGCGGGCTGGCGCTGTCGAAAGCGGTGGCCAATGCCGGCAGACCGGCCAGTGCGCCGGTGAGCTGGGCGTTGGCATCCAGCGCGCGGCGCACCACGGCGCTGTGTTCGTTTTCCAGCGTGCGGCTGCCGCCGGTGCGGATCAGGCTGTTGAGGGCGCTGGCGCAGGCTTGTGATCCATACAGCGAAGTGGCGCCGCGCAGCGCCGTCGGGCCGCTGGCCCCCACCTGATATTGCACGGCGTTCTGGCCAGTCATGAATACCGCATTGCCGCTGACGTTGATGCAGGTAAAGGTGGAGGTGGCGTTGCTCGACAGGAACAAATCACCGATGCGCCCGCCCCAGCCGCTGGGTGCGCCTTCCACTTGTGACGATTGCCAGAACGATTGCTGGTCGTTGTGCGAAAACAGCTTCGGCGGCAATGGCACACTGCCGGCCTTGTATTGCGCCAGCGTGGTGGGCTGGATCAAGGTGCCGATGTTCAGCATTACGCCCAGCTTGCCGCTGTCGAACAGGGTTTTCAGCGCAGCCAGCTGTGGTGCCAGGGCCATTTGCCGTGCATCGGGCAGGGCAATGGCCGGGTTGAGCGCGGTGGCGGCCAGACTGTCGCGCGGCGTGGCCAGTGTCTGGCGGATTTGTGCGTAGGCGGCGTGGCTGACGGCATCGTAAGGCACCAGGGTATTGCCGTGATCATTGCCACCATTGAGAAACACGCACACCAGTGCCTTGTAATCGCCGGGTGCGTTGGCGGCTGCGGCTTCGCCGATTGTGGCCAGATTCAGCGCCCAGGGCGCGGCGGCGCCAACAATGCCAAGGCTGGCGCTGCGGCGCAGGAATTCTCGACGGGTGATGTGTTGGATCGACATGGCGCGGCCTTTATTTGAACGCAATGTATTCAGGGCAAGCCATCACCAGCAGGATGGCGGCGTAGATGCGATTGAGGCGCGCGCTGTCGCTGCTCGGGTTGATGCTGGCAACGGCGTTGCTGATGGTGCCGATGCTGTTGCTGCCAAGTTGCCCGGCGGCCAGCAGCAAGGCCAGTTTATTCACCAGTGCCGGGGCATCGCCGGCTTGGGCCAGCCAGTCGCCGTAATTCGCTTTGACCTCGCCAGCGCCGCTCTGGATTACGCTTTGCATCCAGTTGATGTAGCCGATCACGCTTGATTCATTGGTGATCTGCAGCTCCGGCGCCACCAGCCCGGCAGTGGCAAATGCCGTGCCGGGCGGCACATAACCGGGGCGAAAGAAATTGAATACGCTCGGTGAGCGCAGCGGGCTTTGCCCCAGCCGGCGGCTCGGATCGCTGGTGTCGCCGATATTCCATAAGTCACTCGGCGAGCTGGCGCCAAAGGTGCGCGCCCACTGCACCAGCCGCAGCACCGGCTCGCGCAGCTTGCCCCAGCTGGCCGGCTGGCTGGCCGGATCGCGGCGCGCTTCTTCATCCAGCAGAATGGCGCGGACAACCGCCTGCAGATCGCCGCGCACGCCATTGCCGTTGTTGTTGAACACGGCCGCCACGCGCGCGATATACGCCGGGCCGGGGTTGCTG
>JAUPTR010000266.1 GCA_030917985.1 Pseudomonadota bacterium
AGGCGGAACACCAGCCCCCAGCCGAAGCGGGTGGTAAGGTCGGCGCGCAAAGGCAATTGTGATGGCGCGCACGGGCCACAGGCCAGCAATGGCCGGCGCATCTCCCGAAACTGGTTGTAAATGGCAAACACCGCAACTTGCGCGTCGGCGTCCAGATGCTCGACGTTATCCAGCGCCACGCAGTCGTAATCCAGCAGCGATTCATCTGGTGCAAACAACTGGCCACAATCGACATAGGCGGTGCGTTGCCCCTGTGCCTGCGCCTGTCGTGCCGCGGCTTGCAAAAGATGGCTGCGACCACAGCCGGTTTCACCCCACAGGTAAACGATGTTTTCGCCATCACCGGACATGGCTGCCTGTACTGCCGCTACGGCCTCGGCATTGTGGCCGACGACAAAATTGCCCAGCTGCGCAGCCGGTGGCGTCAGGATGTCGAGCACGAGTTGTTTCATGAATGGGCAGGCAAAGGGCGGCGAACGGTGATTGCAAACTGTCTCTAAGTGGTCGGGCCGGAAAAGGCTTTTTGCGGTAAAATGGCGCGAATTTTTCCAATTTAACCACAGTTTGGCTGTTTCCGGCAGAAGCAGCCACGGCGCGAAAGTAAAAACGTGAGCAACAATCAGACGTCTCTCAGCTACCGCGATGCCGGTGTCGATATCGACGCAGGTGATCAACTGGTCGAAAACATCAAACCTTTTGCCAAACGCACCATGCGCCCGGAAGTGCTGGGCGGTATCGGCGGCTTTGGCGCGCTGGTGGAAATCTCCAAAAAATACAAAGAGCCGGTACTGGTATCCGGCACCGATGGCGTGGGCACCAAGCTGAAGCTGGCTTTCGAGCTGGATCGCCACGATACCGTCGGCATCGATCTGGTGGCGATGAGCGTCAACGATATTCTGGTGCAGGGCGCCGAACCGTTGTTTTTCCTCGATTATTTTGCCTGCGGCAAGCTGGATGTGCCGCGTGCGACTGACGTGATCAAGGGTATTGCCGCTGGCTGTGAACAATCCGGCTGTGCGCTGATCGGTGGCGAAACTGCTGAAATGCCGGGCATGTATCCGGCTGGTGAATATGATCTGGCTGGTTTTGCCGTGGGTGTGGTGGAAAAAGCCAATATCATCACCGGCAAAACCATTCAGCCGGGCGACGCGGTGCTGGGCCTGAAATCCAACGGCGCGCATTCCAATGGTTATTCGCTGGTGCGCAAGATCATCGAGCGCAGCAAGCCGGATCTGAACGCAGAATTCGACGGCGGCCGCACGCTGGCCGACTGCATCATGGCGCCAACCCGTTTATATGTTAAGCCGCTGCTGAAACTGATGGCGCAAATGCCGGTCAAAGGCATGGCGCACATCACTGGCGGCGGTATCACCGAAAACGTGCCGCGTGTATTGCCGGATAACGTGGTGGCGCAAATCGACAAGAACAGCTGGCAAATGTCCAGGCTGTTTCAATGGCTGCAGAGCGAAGGCAATGTTGCTGCCGATGAAATGTATCGCACCTTTAACTGCGGCATTGGCATGGTGGTGATTGTTGCCGCCGATCAGGCGGATGCGGCGATTGCCACCTTGCAGGGCGAGGGTGAAACCGTATACCGTCTGGGCAGCATTCGCCCGCGTAACGGCGACGAGCATCAGACACAGGTCGCGTAAGCCGCCCTGTCACACCGATGCCGCCGGCAGTGCTGGCGGCATTGTTATTTTCGAGCAAAGCATGAAACGAATCGTCATTCTGATTTCCGGCCGTGGCAGCAATATGCAGGCCATTCTTGAGGCCAAATTGCCGGTGCAGGTAGCCGCAGTCATCGCCAACAAGGAAGATGCCGGCGGGCTGCAAACCGCAGCCAGCTTGGGCATTGCTACGGCAGTGCTGTCGCACAAGGGTTATCCGAGCCGCGAGGCGTTTGACGCCGATCTGGCCAGGCTGATTGACAGTTATCAGCCGGATCTGGTGGTGCTGGCCGGTTTCATGCGTATTCTCAGCGAAGGGTTTGTGCGCCATTACGAAAACCGCATGATCAATATCCATCCCTCGTTGCTGCCGGCGTTCACCGGCCTGTCGACACACGCACGGGCGATTCAGGAAGGCGTAAAAGTGCACGGCTGTTCGGTGCATTTTGTCACGCCAGAGCTGGATCACGGCCCGATCATCTGTCAGGCCGTGGTGCCGGTGCTGGATGACGACACCGAAGATACGCTCTCCAAACGTGTGCTGGTGTGTGAACACCAGATTTATCCGCAGGCAGTGCGCTGGTTTGCCGAAGGGCGCCTGAGCGTGGAAGGTAACCGGGTGCGGGTGGCAAATCATGCCGATATTCAGGCGCACAGCCTGATTGTGCCGCGGGACTGATAAGCCATGCGGCTGCGGCGCTACCTGACCTGGACGCTGCTGGGTGCGACTATCCTGTCGCTGCTGCTGCATTTCTTTACCATTTTTGGCGAATCGATCTTCGGCTTTGTCGAAGCGCAACTGGAGCCGGAAGCGGCGATTCGCAAAACCACGCGTAAACTGGCCGAGCAATCGCTGGATGAGGAAGACCTGGCGGAAGAGGGTAAAAAAGCCAAGGCCAAACCACTGATCGACAAGGTGACGGTGTATCTGGTGCCTGCCGCAAAACTGCGGCCAGCCGCTGCGCCGGCCAAGCCGGTGGCCACCAGGCCACAACGCAAGCCCAAAGCCAGACCGAAGCCCGTGCCCAAGGATAAGGCGGCGCCGGCCCAGGCCGAAGCGACGGCGGCCGAGCCGGTATTGCCTGCTGATTCCGTTACAACAACGGAAAACACGCCAGTGCCGGCAGCGCAAACACCCAGTGTTGAAACCGCTGCGGTGGCTGTTGCCGATACTGCCCAAGCGGCGGCCGAAACGGCCAAGGCCACGCCGGCGCCCGCCGAGCTTGCACGGCGCAAGAGCACCTACCAGCCAGGAGAGGCCAGGAAAGGTTTTCCGCGCCATGTGCGGGTAAAAATGCTGGCAATGGGTATTGGCGAGGGTTTTCTGGAATGGAAGCGCGACAAGAACACCTATCGCATCGAAGCCGACGCCAGTGCGCTGGGGCAACGCCGGCGTCTGGTGAGCCAGGGCATCATCACGGCCACCGGGCTGCGTCCGAATGATTACAAGGTTTATGTCGGCAGTTCGGAGCAGGCGGACCACCAGTGCCTGTTTAACTGGGAGGCAGGCACCGTGCAGGTGGGCAAGGTGGAGGAAATGAAAACCGAGCCGCTTGACGACGATGCCCAGGATTTGCTGAGCTTCACCTTTCAGTTTGCCGCTTACGGCAGCAAGATGAAGGATTTCGATATTCAGCTGTGCTCTGGTCGCAGGATTGAGCATCAAACACTGGCAATCCAGGGTGAAACCAGCCTGTTTATCGCTGGCCGCGATGTGCCGGTGCTGGTGCTGCGTGGCGAAAACGAACGTGGCAAGGCCGAGGCCTGGCTGGCACCAGACTGGAACAATATCCCGGTGAAAATGTTTTTTGACTCGAACAAACGCAAGATTTCCGGCTCGATGGTGGCCACTGAGCTGGAAATCGACGGTAAAACCGTGCTGGCGCCGCCCAAGCCGGTTGACCCTGATCTGTATTCCGGTGGTGGCTGACGCGGCTGTTTGCGCTTTTCCGTTGCCGTCGCGCGCTGGTCGCGCCAACTGTATCCGAGGTATCCATCATGGAACTACAAAACGCCCAGATTTCCGCTGCTGAAGCCGCTCTGGAGCAAGTGTTGCCATTCAGCCAGCCGGCTGATTCGGTGCTTAGCCATTTTTTCCGCGAACGGCGCAAGCTGGGTTCGAGTGACCGGCATTTTGTCGCCGAAAGCGTATTCGGTGTATTGCGCCACCTGCTGACGCTGCGCCAGATGCTGGGTGACAACGCCAATGCACGCCTGTTGTTGCTGGCTTATTTGAACCGTTTTGGCGGCATCAGCCTGCGTGAGCTGGAAAAGCTGTGCCGTCCGCAAGAGGCGGAGCAGCTGAAACAGATGCAGCGTGATAGCGAAAACTGGCCGCTGGCGGTCAAAATCGAAATGCCGCAGTGGGTGGTCGACAAGTTGTCTGCCTATATGGATGAAGCGCAGATCCGGGTACTGGGCCAGGGCCTGCAGCAGCCGGCTCCGCTGGATGTACGGGTGAATACACTGCTGGCCAGCCGTGACGACATTCTCGGCGCATTGGCGGGTAGCGGCCTGAAAGGCGAACCCACGCCGTATTCGCCGATCGGGATTCGCCTGGAAGGCAAGCCGGCGCTGAACAAACATCCGATGTTCAACGCCGGCAAGATCGAAGTGCAGGACGAAGGCAGCCAGCTGCTGGGATTGTTGCTGGCGCCCAAGCGCGGTGAGATGGTTGTCGACTTTTGCGCCGGCGCGGGCGGCAAAACCCTGTTGCTGGGCGCCTTGATGTCATCGACCGGCCGCCTGTACGCGTTCGATGTGTCCGAACGGCGTCTGGCCAATCTCAAGCCACGCCTGAAGCGCTCCGGCCTGAGCAATGTGCAGCCCCAATTGCTGGGTAGCGAAAACGATCCGCGCATCAAACGCCTGGCCGGCAAGATCGACCGGGTGCTGGTGGATGCGCCGTGTTCCGGCCTGGGCACGCTGCGCCGCAATCCGGATCTGAAATTCCGGCAATCGGCAAAAAGCGTGGAAGAGTTGACCAAAAAGCAGGCGGCGATTCTCGCCTCGGCAGCGAAGCTGGTGAAAAACGGCGGGCGTCTGGTGTATGCCACTTGCAGTATTCTGCGCGAAGAAAATCGCGATATCGTCGATGCCTTCCTCTCTGCCAACCCCGATTTCAAATTATTGCCGGCCGGCGAGCTGCTGGCGAAGCAGGGTATCAAGCTGGAAATGGGCGAGTGCCTGATCATGAGCCCGGCACAACACGGCACCGATGGCTTCTTTGCTGCCGTGCTCGAACGTCAGGTCTGATCTGCCTTATGCCCTGACAAAAGCCCGACTGCATCGCAGTCGGGTTTTTTTATCAGCTTCAAGTCCGACACGCTGCCAGATGGCTGCAGGCCAGTCTGGATGCGGCTTGCGGGCCGCTGTTTACAGGCCTGCTACGGCCAGGTAACGGGCAATCGGGCTGTTGCCGTTAAATTTGGGCACATAGTTGAACAGGGATGTAATCGAGTCTGCCGGTAGACCATTCACATACTGCTGGTTGTAGTTGTAGAGCAGCGAGCGCTGGGTATCGATCAGTTCCAGCGAGCGTTCCAGTTGCCGGCTGTTGATCTGCAGTTCGGCCGTGCTGCCGGTGTTGCTGTCGGCAATCTGCTTGATGCCGCTTGCCACCTTCGACAGCAGATCGACTGCGCCTTCGGGGTTGGCGGCAAAACTGGCCTGCAGTTTGCCGCTGTCGACGCTGAAAGTGCCTTTACTGTCGGCCTGAATGCCGAGGCTTTTCAGCGTTAAGCGATCATTGCCATAGCCGCTGCTGCTGTCGTTGATGACAGCCTGCAGTTGGTTATTGATCTTGGCGCCAATGCCTTTATCGGTCAGGCCGTCGGTGCTTTTCTGGTAGATGTTGAGTTGTTCCACCAGTTTGCCTGCCGATGTCTGAAACGCTTTGGCATCGCGTGTGATTTCGATGCTGGCATCACCCACGCCGGTCAGCGTCAGTTTTACCCCGTTGATGGCTGCATTGTTGGTGTTGGCGTTTCCTGCCTGGTTGCGGCCATCTATGGTGAAGCTGGCATCACTCGCGGCCACGCTTTGTGTCAGGTTGCGGCCATCGCCGCTGTCGCCGCCAACCGGGTTGTAAGCAAGTTTCGACAGCCCGGCCAGATCGAGATTGTTGCCATCGTTGTCGCTGACACTGATACGCAGTGTGTTGTTGCTGCCATCCTGGCTGCGCAGGTTCAGCCGATAGCCTTCATCCGACTCACTGACAGAGGCCGTGACGCCGATATTGGCCCGGTTGATGGCGTTGGCAATGCCGCCCAGCGTGCCGTCGGTGCTACTGATGCTGACACTGGCGCTGCGCTCGGCGGTGAAGCTGCTGGCGCTGGTGCGGCCAAATTCGAACTTGAGACTGCCGCTGCCGACTATCGTGCTGTCCTTGTCGCTCAAGGGGTTGCTGCTCAGCTCCTGGCCGCGTGCCAGCTGGCTGACGCTGAGCTGGTACTGGCCGGCTCTTTTGACATTGCTTGCGGCCTCCGAGCGGGCAACCGCCTGATTGCTGGATGCGGCAACAAACGGCGCAACGGTGCTCTTGTTGCCAAGTGCGCCGATGTTGTCGCCAAGCGCATCCAGCCCCGAGCGCAGCCGCCCAAGTGACGACAGCTTGACCTTGGTGCTGGATTCCAGTTGCGACAGGCCGGTGGCGCCACTCAGCTGGGTGTTGGCGGGGTTGATGCCAAACAGCCCACTGTTGCTGCCAGTGCCGTAAATCTGCTGCTGCAGCCCGAGGATGTAAGGGTTGTTGTAGTAGTTGGTGATGGCGTTGATCATGGCATACCTCGCTCTTCTGCCCGCTGCACGCGCAGCAGGCTGGATGGGAGGTAAGGCGAACCGGGTACGGGATATGACCTCCCGTCTTTATTTTACGCCCGTCGCAAGTCTGAGGTTATTGATATGAACGATCAATAATCAGCCACTTATGGTTTTTTGGTATCGGTTTCCGGCGGGTTTTCAACTGTTGCCTTCACCTGCCATGGCAGCGTCACGTTGACCTCGTTTACGGCCAGCTTGCCGCCATGCCAGACGGCGCTGGTGGCAAGTATGTCGCCTTCGGCGCGGATCAGTTTCTGCTCCAGCAGATTGGCAATCTGCCCCTGCACCAGCTGTTGTGCCAGGTTGTCGATGTTGGCTACCTGCTCTTCGTTCAGCTCCGAGCCGCTGCGGTCGATGAGGATATTGCGCACCAGCAGGCGGACATAGGTTTCCACCACTTTTTTCGGCAGTTTGATGTCGGCGCGGGCATCGATTTTTTCCAGCATCACCAGCGGTTGTTCCAGGTCTGTGTCCTGAAAGCCCTTCAGCGCCAGCTTGCCGCTGACGTTGACCTTGCCTTCCGGCAGGGTGATGTTCAATTGTTTCAGTTCCAGCTGCGGATCGTGGCGCAGCAGCGGCAGGCCGTTTTTCTTCACCAGCTCGAAAGCCTTGTCGGTTGCGCCTTGTGCTGACAGGCCTTGCTTGTCCATGTCGAGGAATAGCTGTTCGAGGCGTGCCACCGTGGGTGCGTGCAGATGCCGCGCGGCAAATGCCATGTGCGCCGGGCCGTAATGTTTGCCGTTCAGGTCCAGCGTGGCTAGGTCAAGTTGCACGTCACTGTTGAGAAAATCACCTTCGGCGCTGCTCTGATAGCTATAACGCAGCCCGGTCAGGCCGGCCTTGAATGGTGCCGGTTCCTTGATGCCGGCGGTCAGTTTGCCCAGGGTGGCTTCACCCCGGCCCAGCATCAGCCCGGCCACGCCGCGTTGCGATTCGGTTTTGAGGGTGATCTTGCCAACCTCGATCTGACCTTTGCTGGCGGCATCCAGCAATGTGCCGGGCAGCAGGCTGTTGACGCCATAACGGGTGTAGTCGCCGCTGTAGGTCAGGCCGCTGTCCATGCCTTGCCAGTTGAGTTTGACGCCGCTGAGGGCTTCCTGATAATCGAACGCCGGCATGCGGATGCGCATCTGGCCATCGTTATTGAAGGCAATCCGGTTTTCGATGCGGATTGGTGGCTGCTCACCAAAAAATGGCTTGAGGGCTTTCTTGGCGTCGGCGCTGAGGATCAGCTCGGTTTCGACATACGCCTTGAGTGGTCGCAGATTGAAACGGCCGAGCAAGGGCAGTGGCCCGTGTTGTACGTGATTCCTGTATTTGATCCGTATCGGCGTGTAGGGCTTGTCGGCAAACTTAAGGTAGGCCTGGTAGGGCCAGGTCAGGCGATCGGTCAGCTCCAGTTCCACGGTTTGTTCTGCACTGAACCAGCCGCGTTTGTAACTGCTGCTTTTGACCACGAAATAGGGCATCTTTCCCAGTTGCTGCACCTGGGCTGCCATTGCCTGTTCGGCGCCATGTCCGGCCCACCAACTGGCCCCGCCATATACCACCACGCTGCCGGCCAGCGCCGCCAGACCATACTTGACCCGTGTGCCCACAACAAACCCCTGCTGTTCCATCAAATTGCCAAAATCCGCGGCTATCTTAGCAGAGAGTCAACGTGGCTCGTTCCGGGTGAGATAAAATTCCATCCTTACATTGCCAAAATCAGGGTGCATGCCATAAATGAAACAGGTTCAGACACAAAATCTGCTGCTCGAGTCGCTGGATGATCTGGGGCGCAGCGATGTGCTTTGGCAGGCGGGATTGCTGCTGCTGTCGCTGGCGCTGGCCTGGCTGGTGGCCTATTTGCTGAAACCGAAAAATGTCGGCAGTGATGGCTGGGCTGCGATCAAGCAGGGGAGTTTCAGTCGCGCCCTGTTTCCGCTGTCGGCCTACGTTTTTGTCACCCTCGGCTCTGCCCTGCTCAACGAATTTTTTCACACCCGGCTGTTGAAGCTGGCCGGGCCGCTGTTTCTGGCCATGGCCGGGATTCGCGTGGCGGTATACATGTTGCGCCATGTGTTTCCCAATGCCGAATGGGTCAAGAAATCCGAGCGTTATATTGCTGCGGCAATCTGGGGCGCACTGTTTCTGCATCTCACCGGCCTGTTGCCGGAATTGCGCCAGACACTGGACGACATCGGCTTCGAAATCGGCAAATCGCGCATTTCGCTATGGCTGGTGCTGACCGGTGCCTTGTCGTTTGCCGGCACGGTGATGCTGTCGATGTGGCTGGGCAGCTTCATCGAGCAACGGGTGATGCTGGCCAAGGATCTCGATCTGAGCCTGAGGGTGGTGTTCACCAAAATCATTCGCGCCGTATTGCTGGTGGTGGGTGTGCTGATTGCATTGCCGCTGGTGGGTATCGACGTCAGCATGCTGTCGGTGTTTGGTGGTGCTTTCGGTGTGGGCCTGGGGCTGGGTTTGCAGAAAATCGCCAGTAACTATGTCAGTGGTTTTGTGATTCTGCTGGACCGCTCAATCCGTCTCGGCGATCTGGTACAAGTGGATAACCGCATGGGTGAAATCGCCAAGTTGACGGCACGTTATGTGGTGGTGCGTGGCGCTGATGGCAGCGAAGCGATTATCCCCAACGAAACCCTGGTGACCTCGACCGTGCTCAACCTGTCGTATACCGATCGCAATATGCGTGTGGCCTTGCCGGTGCAGGTGTCGTATCGATCTGACCTGGATCAGGTGCGGCGGGTGTTGTTGCAGGCGGTGGAGGGCAACCCGCGCTCCTTGTCGCAACCTGCGCCGAACGTGCTGATCAAGGGCTTTGGCGAAAGCGGCATCGATCTGGAGCTGGCGGTGTGGCTGGGCGATCCGCAGAACGGGGTGGCGCAATTCCGCTCGGAAATCAATGCTGCAATCTGGGATGGATTCCGCCGGGAAGGCATCGAAATTCCGTATCCACAACGCGAAGTGAATGTGGTGAATCACGGCAATCTATCTCCATGATGTGAACATGTGTAAACTAGACGCCGGTCCTTGACGCATATCAACTGGTTTGGATTTTGTTTGTGTTTATATGGGCCTGCGTATGCCGGCATGGCCCATTGGCCTGTGTTGCGGCGGTTGAAAATGTTTGCGGAAGGATAACGTTGTATATGGAGTATTTGCTGGGACTGGTCGATCTGCCTTGGTGGGGGTATATCGTTGTGACCTTGGTGTTGACACACATTACCATCGCCTCGGTGACCATTTTTCTGCATCGCCACCAGGCTCATCGCGCACTGGACTTGAGCCCCGCCGTCAGCCACTTTTTCCGCTTCTGGCTGTGGCTGACCACCGGCATGATCACCAAGGAGTGGGCAGCGATTCACCGCAAGCACCACGCCAAATGCGAAACCGAAGAAGACCCGCACAGCCCGCAGATTCTCGGCATCAAAAAAGTGCTGTGGGATGGTATTGAGCTATATCGCCAGGCGTGTCTGGACAAGACCATTACCGAAAAATTCGGCCATGGCACTCCGGATGACTGGATCGAGCGCAACCTCTACGGCAAATACAACACTGCCGGCATTGTGCTGCTGGGCGGCATTGATCTGGCGCTGTTCGGCGTGTACGGCATCACCATCTGGGCGGTGCAGATGTTGTGGATTCCGTTGCTGGCCGCCGGCGTGATCAATGGCATTGGCCATTTCTGGGGATATCGCAATTTCGAGAACGAAGATGCATCGACCAATATTTTCCCGATTGGCATCCTGATCGGTGGCGAAGAGCTGCATAACAACCACCACACCTTTGGTACCTCGGCCAAGCTGTCGTACAAGTGGTGGGAATTCGATATCGGCTGGATGTATATCCGTATTCTGGAAATCTGCGGACTAGCCAAAGTGCGCCGTGTGGCGCCAGTGGTCAAGGTGCGCGAAGCCAAACCGGTGGTAGATTTCGACACGCTGCAAACCGTGATTGCCAATCGTTACCAGATCGCATCGCAATACGCCAAGCAGCTGAAAGAAACCGTCAGCGCCGAGATCGAGCAACTGCGCGCATCGGCCAAATTGCCGCAGGCACCGGACTGGAATCCGAGTAAGCAAATGCGCCTGTGGCTGAAACAGGAAGCCAAGGACATCGACCCGAACGATCAGATTCGCCTGAGCATGCTGCTGGAGCAAAGCAAGATGCTGGAAACCATCTACGAGATGCGGCAGGAGTTGTCGCAACTGTGGGAACGTTCGTCGGCCACCAAGGAGCAGTTGCTGAAACAGCTGCAAGACTGGTGCAAGCGCGCCGAGGCCAGCGGTATTGCTTCGCTGCAGGATTTCTCGCGTCAGCTGCGTGGTTATGCCATGGCGTAAGCCGCTACAGTCGTGACTGATAACGCGAAATGGGGCCGGATATCCGGCCCTGTTGTATTTGATCAATTGAACAAGGAGTAGTCATGAGCCTGCAACGTTTCCACGTTGGCCAACGTTATTGTGAATATGTGATTCACAATGGCACCGTATATTTATCCGGCCAGGTGCCGGACGATGCCGGTCTGGATATCCGGGGGCAGACCCAACAGGTGCTGGACCACATCGACCGCTGGCTGATCGAGGCCGGCAGCGGCCGGCGTAACCTGATCAGCGCCACCATCTATCTGGCTGATCTGGCCGACTACGATGGCATGAATCAGGTATGGGATGCCTGGCTGCCATCGGCCTGTGCACCGGCGCGTGCCACGGTACAGGCGAAGTTGGCGAAGCCGGGCTGGCGTCTGGAAATTCAGGTGATTGCTGCGGTCAACTGAGGGTGATTTTTCCTGATCCCGGCAACTGCTCAACCAGTTGCCAGCCGCACAGTGTGGACGGGGTGTAATAGCCACCACGCAGCGTCGCTTGTGTCAGGATGTGTTGCACCATCGCCAGCGAGCCATCAATCGTCAGTTGGTAGCCGTTGGCGGTTTCAATGCGTGCGGTGCGCACCTCGCCTTTGGCGTTGCTGGCCTCGCCCCATACCGCCGTGCGGGATTTGGCCCGTTGTGCCTCGTTTGGCCCACGCACCGATTTCTCGATTTTGCCTTTCAGCAAGCCCTGCACCCAGCCCCAGCCCAGTGCCGGCCTGATCCAGTTAAGCAGGCGCATCTGCTTTACCAGTGTTGGCGGTGTGGCCATATACACTTCAATGTTCGGAATGCCGGTGCTGAACCAGGCACTGGCGACATCGCCCCAGGGGATGGTGGGGGCTGTTTTGCTACCGAAACCAAAATCGATCTGGCGGACTTTCCAGGCATACGGCACGGTTGTCAGCTTGCCGTTCATCCGCACCTTGCCGCCCAGCGCCAGGCCTTCCACCGAGGTTTTGGCAGTGCCGGGGCTGAGGCTGCTGCGCGAATCAAAACCCAGCGCCAGATGGGTTGCGTCGGGCAGGGCCTGTTTCAGTGCAGCCGCTACACAGTCAGTGGGAATCACATCAAAACCGACACCGGGGCAGATGACGATGCCCACTTTTTCTGCTGCCGCCTGTTGTTGCTGAGCGTGCTCAAAGACACCGATTTCGCCGGTGATATCGAGGTAATGGCAGCTGCTGTCAAGGCAGGCACGGATCATCGGTGCCGCAGTGGCAGAAAACGGGCCGGCGCAATTCAGCACCAGATCCACTTTCTGCAGGGCCTGGCGGGTTGCCACTGTGTCCTGCAGGTCGAAGCGTTCAGCCAGCAAACCCAATGTGTTTGCCAGTTCCTTTA
>JAUPTR010000267.1 GCA_030917985.1 Pseudomonadota bacterium
AGAAAGCAGGCCCGGCAAGCTTTTGACCAGCATTGCCGGGCTTTTTTTCGCCTGTTGCCGTGTGGCAACGCAGATTGCGATGTTTCCGGCGCGGCGGTTTCAGCCTGTTGGCAGGCTTTGTTTGATCTGCTGGTAACGCTGCTCGGATTCCTGGCGCAGCTGCTTGCGCAATCTGGCTGCGGCAAAACGATGTCGTTCGTCTGCGTTGCCCGGTTGCAACGGTGGCACCTTGCCCGGTTTGCCGTCTTCACCGATGGCTACCATGGTGAAATAGCAGCTGTTGGTATGTCGCACTACCTGCTGCTGGATGTTTTCGGTAATCACTTTTACACCGATTTCCATTGAGGTGTTGCCCGTGTAGTTGACTGCAGCCAGAAAAGTAACCAGTTCGCCGACGTGAATCGGCTGCCTGAATGTGACCTGATCTACCGAGAGCGTCACCACGTAGCGCCCTGCATAGCGGCTGGCACAGGCATAGGCTACCTGATCGAGCAATTTGAGAATGGTGCCGCCGTGGACATTGCCGGCAAAATTGGCCATGTCCGGGGTCATCAGCACTGTCATTTCCAGTTGGTGGCGTGTAGGTGTCATGTTCGCGTATCTGTGGTTATGGTTTATGTGGTTTGATTATCTTCGCGATCATAAAAGATTCGACCCGGCTTGTATAAAAGGGTAAATCCGGGTTGCCTGAATGGTGTTGGCCTGTTGTTGCCGCGTCACCAGAAATAGGCCAGCACAAATACCCCAAGCATGGTGAAGCCGATGGCAATTTTGGCCGCCATACCCAACACCAGGCCGATCCAGGTCGCGAGCCCGACCTTGCCTGCCTTGAGCAAGTCCTGCTCGGCAATCAGCTCACCGATTGCGGCGCCCACAAACGGCCCGAGCAACATGCCCGGCAGGCCGGCAAATATGCCTGCCAGCGAGCCAATGGTGGCGCCCCAGAGCGCCTGTTTGCTGGCTCCGGCGCGTTGTGCGCCGAGTGTACCCGCCAGAAAATCCGCCAGCTGCGACAAGATGGCCAGCACCACCAGCACACCAATGCTGAACGCGCCGATACGGTTGAAATCGTCCAGCCAGGCCGCCAATAACATGCCGATCAGCATCAGCGGCGTGCCGGGTAAAAGCGGCAGGATATTGCCAGCGAAGCCGACCAGAATCAGCAGTATTGCCAGTAGCCACCACAGTGTTGTCAGTTCCATGAAAAAAGCCCGAAATGAATTCGGGCTTTAGCTTAACAGCGGCATCTTGCTGAAGAAAGCGCTGGATCAGTCCTGGCGCTCCACCTGCGAGACATCGCGCACCGCGCCGGTGTCGGCGCTGGTGGTCATTGCGGCGTAGGCGCGCAGTGCGGCCGATACCACGCGCTGGCGGTTGACCGGCTTCCAGGCCTGCTTGCCCTTGGCTTCCATTGCGGCTCGGCGGGCTGCCAGATCGGCATCGCTGACTTTCAGGTTGATGGTCCGGTTCGGAATATCGATTTCAACGATATCACCTTCTTCCACCAGACCAATCGCGCCACCTTCGGCGGCTTCCGGGCTGGCATGGCCGATCGACAGGCCGGACGTGCCGCCGGAGAAGCGGCCGTCGGTCAGCAGTGCGCAGTCTTTGCCCAGGCCTTTGGATTTCAGGTAGGACGTCGGGTACAACATCTCCTGCATGCCCGGGCCACCTTTCGGGCCTTCGTAACGGATGATGACAATGTCGCCGGCAACGATCCGGTCGGCAAGAATGCCTTCCACTGCGCTGTCCTGGCTTTCGAAAATCCGCGCCCGGCCGGTGAACTTGAGGATCGAATCATCGACACCGGCGGTTTTGACGATACAGCCACGTTCGGCGATGTTGCCGTACAACACCGCCAGGCCGCCATCCTGCGAATAGGCGTGTTCCTTGTCGCGGATACAACCCTCGGCGCGGTCGTCGTCCAGGGTCGGGTAGCGCATGCTCTGGCTGAACGCGATGGTGGTGGCGACACCGCCGGGTGCGGCGCGGTAGAAGGTGTGCGCCGGCGAATCGGCTGGCAGGGTCTTGATGTCCCACTTGGCCAGACCTTCGCCCAGGGTTTTGCTGTGTACCGTCGGCACATCGGCGTTGAGCAGGCCGGCACGGTTCAGCTCGGCCAGAATGCCAACCACGCCGCCGGCACGGTGTACGTCTTCCATATGGTATTTCTGGGTTGCCGGCGCCACTTTCGACAGGCATGGCACCCGGCGCGAGATGCGGTCGATGTGTTGCATGGTGAAATCGACCCCGGCTTCGCGTGCGGCGGCCAGCAGGTGCAAGACGGTGTTGGTCGAGCCACCCATCGCCACGTCCAGGCTCATCGCGTTTTCGAATGCGGCGAAGCTGGCGATCGAGCGCGGCAGCACTGATTCGTCGTCCTGCTCGTAATAACGGCGGGCCAGTTCGACGATGGTGCGGCCTGCCTGCAGGAACAGCTCTTTGCGGTCGCCGTGGGTGGCTACCAGCGAGCCGTTGCCCGGCAGGCTCAGGCCCAGCGCCTCGGTCAGACAGTTCATCGAATTGGCGGTAAACATGCCCGAGCACGAGCCGCAGGTCGGGCAGGCCGAACGTTCAATCGCTGCCACTTCTTCGTCGCTGACCTTGTCGTCTGCGGCTTCAACCATTGCATCCACCAGGTCGAGCATGCGGGTTTCGCCTTTCCAGTCGACCTTGCCGGCCTCCATTGGCCCGCCGGAAACAAAAATCACCGGAATGTTCAGGCGCAACGCTGCCATCAGCATGCCGGGGGTGATCTTGTCGCAGTTGGAGATACACACCAGTGCATCGGCGGTATGGCCGTTGACCATGTATTCCACCGAATCGGCGATCAGGTCGCGGCTGGGCAGCGAATACAGCATGCCGCCGTGGCCCATGGCAATGCCGTCATCGATGGCGATGGTGTTGAATTCCTTGGCGATGCCACCGGCTTTTTCGATCTCGCGTGCCACCAGCTGACCCATATTGTGCAGGTGCACGTGGCCCGGCACAAACTGGGTGAAGGAGTTGGCAATGGCAATGATCGGCTTGCCGAAATCGCCATCTTTCATGCCGGTGGCGCGCCACAATGCGCGGGCACCAGCCATGTTGCGGCCGTGGGTGGAGGTGCGGGAACGATAAGCAGGCATGACTACCTCAACTGGTCAGAGCGAAAAAAGGAAGAACTTGCTGATACATGGCAAGCCAAAGCCAGGATTGTAACAAAAACAGGCGGCTGCGCACCGCAGCGCTGTGGCCGGGATATGCCGCTCAGAAGCTGCAGGCCAGCCCGATCGACGTGCCCGAGACGTTGTTGCCGAACATGTAACGTGCCACCAGTCGGGTGCGGGTGACAAAAATGTTGTAGGCGCTGCTGTCCAGCTCAACCCCTACGCCGAGGCTGGACAAATAATTGAAGCCGAGCACGCCGCGCTGGCTACCCAGATACTGGGTGTTGGATGCTTCAAGCACATAGCGGAATGGCCGTTCGAGCAGGGTGAAGCCGCCGATGGGCGCACGCCAGCGGTAGTAGATGCTGGCGGTTTCTGCGGTGGCCTTGCCGGTGGCGCCAGTAGAGGTATGGCCGTAGCTGCGCAGCTGGATGTTGGTATAACGCAACTCCAGGTCGATATCGCGGCTTGGCTTGAAGTCTTCCAGATCCAGCATGATCGAGCCGCCAAGGCCGTAGGCGTTCATTTCTCCGCCATCAACAAAGTCGATATCCGTGCCGAGTTTTTCGTTTACCAGCCACTCGCCAATGGTTGTGTCACTGGCAATCTTGCCCAGACTGAAATTGAAAATCGGCCGCCATACCAGCACATCGGTAATCGGGAAGTCGTAGCCGATGCCGCCGGTGGCCGTCACGTTATTCCATC
>JAUPTR010000268.1 GCA_030917985.1 Pseudomonadota bacterium
GCGGCTGGTATTGATCCTGCGCGGCAAGCGGCTGGGCTTTTCGCTGGGAGAAATCCGCTATCTGCTGGATCTTTACGATCACGCGCACGATGAAAAGCCGCAATTGCGTGAACTGCTGAACGCGCTGTCGCAAAAACGTGCCGCGCTCGAAGCACAGAAAGCCGATATCGAAGCCCTGCTGGCGGAGACAGACTCGCTGGCGGAACGCGCCAAGCAGATTCTTGGCGAATAAACCCTGGCTTCCTTTCAAGCCAATTCACGGTAAGTCGGCCTCTGGCAATAGCCGAACATTGACGTTAACGTCAACTGACAATATTATCCGTCGCAGACTGTTCGCAGTCTCTCGTTGACCTGGCGGGCAGCCCAGCTGCCCGCTGTTTTTTGCCCCCGCCCAAAGCATCAACAGCGGCACAAACTGCCCGGCAACGAAGTCCAATCACTATATTAAGAACAGGCCCAGATTGCGGGCCATCGAGGAGCCCGAGATGATTTCCTACCCCAGCCTCAACTTCGCCCTGGGCGACAATATCGACATGCTGCGCGATAGCGTGCAGCAGTTTGTTGCCAAAGAGCTGGCGCCACGCGCCGCCGGCATCGACAGCGGCAATGAATTCCCGATGGATATGTGGCGCAAGTTTGGCGACATGGGGCTGCTGGGGCTGACAGTGGAAGAAGAATACGGCGGCTCGGGCCTGGGTTATCTGGCGCATATTGTGGCAATGGAAGAAATCAGCCGCGGCTCGGCCTCCGTGGCGCTGTCATACGGCGCACACTCCAATCTGTGCGTGAATCAGATCCGCCGCAACGGCACCGAGGCGCAAAAGCGCAAATACCTGCCCAAGCTGATTTCCGGCGAACACGTTGGCGCATTGGCGATGAGTGAGCCGAATGCCGGCTCCGACGTGGTTTCGATGAAACTGCGCGCTGACAAACAAGGCGACCGCTACATCCTCAACGGGAGCAAGATGTGGATCACCAACGGCCCGGATGCCGACACGCTGGTGGTGTACGCCAAAACCGACCTCAGCGCCGGCCCGCGCGGCATGACCGCCTTCATCGTCGAAAAAGGCTTCAAGGGTTTCAGCACCGGCAACAAGCTGGACAAACTCGGCATGCGTGGCTCTAACACCGCGCCACTGTTCTTCGACGACTGCGAAGTGCCGGCGGAAAACGTGCTCAGCGCAGTCGGCAAAGGCGTCAACGTATTGATGAGCGGCCTTGATTACGAACGCGCAGTGTTGGCCGGTGGCCCGCTTGGCATCATGCAGGCCTGCATGGACGTGGTGGTGCCCTATGTGCACGAACGCAAGCAGTTCGATACGCCAATCGGCGAATTCCAGCTGATGCAGGGCAAGCTGGCCGATATGTATTCGACGTTGTCGGCTTGCCGCGCTTACGTCTACGCCGTTGGTGCGGCGCTGGATCGTGGCGAAACCACACGCAAGGATGCTGCCGGCGCAATTCTCTACGCCGCCGAAAAAGCCACCTGGATGGCCGGCGAAGCGATACAGACACTGGGCGGCAACGGCTACATCAACGACTACCCTGCAGGCCGCCTGTGGCGCGATGCCAAGTTGTATGAAATCGGTGCCGGCACCAGCGAAATCCGCCGCATGCTGATTGGCCGCGAGCTGTTCAACGAAACCCGCTAACACCGGCCACAAGCACCCTTCATTCCAAAGGTGCCTGGGCCAGCCAATCGCTACTGGCTGTCTACAATAAATCATGCCCAGCCTGCGAAAGCCCTGCCATGCTACTCAGCCCTGAACAGATCACCATCCGCGACACGCTGCGCCGCTACTCGCGCGAGCGCCTGCGGCCTACCGCCGGGCTGCGCGACCAGACACGGGCGTTTCCGCACGATGAGCTGGCGGAGCTGGCGGAGATGGGGCTGATGGGCATGCTGGTGCCACCCGACTGGAACGGCGCCGGGCTTGATTACCTGAGCATGGCGGTAGTGCTGGAGGAGCTGGCGGCGGGCGATGGCGCACTGTCGACAATTGTCTCGGTCAACAATTCGGTGGTGTGTGGGCCGCTCTTGCAGTTTGGCAGCGCGGAACAGAAAAATACCTTTCTCAAGCCATTGGCAGCCGGGCAAAAACTTGGCTGTTTCTGCCTCACCGAGCCCCAGGCCGGATCGGACGCCGGCGCCCTGCGCACCCGCGCCACACGTAAAGGTAACGATTACATTCTCAATGGCAGCAAGCAGTTCATCACCAGCGGCAAAAATGCCGACATTGCCATTGTGCTGGCGGTGACCGATCAGCAGGCCGGCAAAAATGGCATCAGCGCCTTTATTGTACCCACCGACAGCCCAGGCTATGTGGTGGCCAAGCTGGAAGAAAAACTCGGCCAGCACTGCTCCGACACGGCACAGGTGATTTTTGACGACTGCCACGTGCCGGCCGCCAACCGCCTGGGCAAAGCCGGCGATGGTTACAAGATTGCGCTCGCCAACCTGGAGGCCGGACGCATCGGCATTGCGGCGCAAAGTGTCGGCATGGCGCGTGCCGCCTACGAATGTGCGCTGCGCTACAGCAAAGAGCGCGAGAGCTTCGGCAAGAAGATATTCGAGCACCAGGCGGTTGCCTTCCGGCTGGCGGAAATGGCCACGCAGATCGAGGCCGCACGGCAACTGGTGTGGCATGCCGCCGCGCTGAAAGATGCCGCCGAGCCGGCGCTGAAACAGGCATCCATGGCTAAACTGTTTGCCTCGGAAATGGCGGAAAAGGTTTGCTCGGCAGCCATCCAGACACTCGGCGGCTATGGCTACCTGAGCGACTTTCCGCTGGAACGCATTTACCGCGACGTGCGCGTGACACAGATTTACGAAGGCACCAGCGACATTCAGAAGCTGGTGATCAGCAGAGCATTAGAGAACGAATAGATGAACGTAATCCGCAACACCATCAACGCCCGCTCCGAGCCCTTCCGCAACAATGTTGCGGCGATGCAGGCACTGGTTGACGAACTGCGCGCCAAGGTCGCCAGAATCCGCGAAGGCGGCGGCACCAAGGCCAACGAGCGCCATGTGGCTCGCGGCAAACTGCTGCCACGCGACCGCGTACGCGCCCTGCTCGACCCCGGCTCGCCGTTCCTCGAATTATCGCAACTGGCGGCGTGGGATATGTACGACAACCAGGTGCCATCGGCCGGGCTGATTGCCGGCATCGGCCGTGTTTCCGGCATTGAATGCCTGATCATCGCCAACGACGCCACAGTCAAGGGCGGCACCTATTACCCGCTGACAGTGAAAAAACATCTGCGGGCGCAAGAAATCGCCGCGCAGAACCGCCTGCCGTGTATTGCGCTGGTCGATTCCGGTGGCGCCAATCTGCCGAATCAGGATGAAGTGTTCCCGGATCGCGACCACTTTGGCCGCATTTTCTTCAACCAGGCCAACCTGTCAGCACAAGGCGTGCCGCAAGTGGCGGTGGTGATGGGCTCCTGCACTGCCGGTGGCGCTTATGTGCCGGCGATGTCGGAC
>JAUPTR010000269.1 GCA_030917985.1 Pseudomonadota bacterium
AGCCACACACGGCCATCACCGAATGCGCCGAGTGGAACTCGACCGGCGCGCCGCAGGAAGGGCAGGAGGCTTGTTTCACGTTGCGAATGAGTCCGGCTTAAACCAGCTTTTTCAGTAGTTCAGCCTTTTTCGCGTCGAATTCTTCCTGCGACAAAATGCCTTTTTCTTTCAGTCCATGGAGTTTTTCGATGGTGACCAGCGGGTCTTCTGCGGGTGCTGCACCGGCTGCCGCACCGCCTCCCATGGTTTGCCCCATCGCCCCCATCATCGCCTGGCCCATTGCCATGCCCGCACCCAGGCTAGCGCCGACACCCGCCGCGCCGCCTTCGTTGGCGGCGGCAATCGGAATGCTCTGCGCGGTGTTGTATTGCGTCAGTTGATTCAGGTTGCCGGCGATATTCATGCCGATGCGTTGATCCAGCACTTTCTGCAGTGCTTCCGGCAGCGAGATGTTCTGCACCGTGAACTGGTCCAGCTCCAGGCCGTAGCGGGTAAAGGTTTCCGCCAGCTTGGTTTTCAGTTGCGCGCCCAGCTCGTCCTGATTCGCCGCCATGTCGATGAAGGGGATGCCGGACTGCGCGAACAGATCACTCATGCCCGCCACCACCATGCCGCGCAACTGGCCGTCGAGGTCGTCCACCGTGTAGCTTTCGCGGCTGCCGGAGATTTCCTTGTAGAACTTGGTCACATCCACCAGCTTGTAGCTATACAGGCCAAATGCGCGGATCTGCACCATGCCGAATTCCTTGTCGCGGATGGTGATTGCCTGCGGCGTGCCCCATTTGCGATCCAGCTGCAGCCGGGTGTTGAAGAAATACACATCGGCCTTGAAGGGCGATTCGAACAGCTTGTCCCAGTGCTTCAGGTTGGTCAGCAGCGGCAGGGTTTGGGTGTTGAGCGTGTAAGGGCCGCCGGGGATGAACACATCCGCCACCTTGCCCTGATCGACAAACAGCGCCAGCTGGCCGTCGCGCACCGTCAGCTGCGCGCCGTACTGGATCTCGAAATCCTGCATCGGATAACGGCTGGCGAGGATGCCGTCCTGCGCGTCGGTCCAGTGGATGACGTCGACAAACTGCTTCTTGATGAAATCGAACAGGCCCATGGCGGCTCTCCGTGGCGATAGTGAGGACTGGAAGCACTCATTGTAGACGTATGTGGCTATGGCTGCGAGCCGCATCCCTATTGGCTTGCAGGCCCGCCTGCAGGGCAATCCCAGAGCGGGCTGCAGGCCGGTGCCTGTAAAGCGCTGGCCGTGTTGCGGCGGCAGGGGCAGAATAACGGCGTCTAAACCCAGATGATTGTTATGCCTGACTTCAATTTGCACCTTTGCCGCCTGTTGCCCGTATTGCTGCTAACCGCCTGCGCCACCGCGCCCGGTACGCAGGAAGCCGCCCAGCCGGCAGATGCCGCCAGTGCCAAAGCACCGCGCAGCGCCACGGTGGAAACCCGCCGCGACATCAACGGCGAGCCGGCGGCGGTGTTGAAACGCGCCAGCAGCCGCATCAAAACCAGTAAACGTTACAAGCTGGAAGACAGCGGCAAACAGCGCATCAAGCTCTCGCTGAGTGCCGACCCGGCGCGATATGTGGATTGTGGCGAGGTGGTGATCCCCGCCAGCGATGGCCATGCCGCGCAGCGTTTTCCGGCGGCGCAGGCCAGCCATCAATACCTGCTGCCGATCAAGGGGCGGCTTTACGGCGTCACCCGCAAACTGCAATTGCAGGCGCAGGCTGAGATTCAACTGGAAAGCGCCACCGCAGGCAAAACCAGCGCCACGGTGCGGGTGGATTATCGCTTGAAGCGCAGCCAGAAGGCGGTGGCCGAGGGTTTGGCGCCCGTGGAGAGCAGCGACGAACTGAGCTTTCGCAGCGGCGAAAATGCCACGTTCCCGAATGCGCCGACGCGCTGCACGGCCAATGGCAAGCTGGAAGCTGAGTTGCTGGATTTGCTGCAGTAAGCGCAGCGGTGGCTGCCGCTGCGCTGGAGAGGGTGTTCAGACGCCAGCCAGATACAACTGCACGCCAGCGGCCTCAATCTGCTGCATCAGGCTTTCCGGTGGCTGAATATCGGTAAACATGGCCGTCACCTGGCTGATGTGGCCGAGTTTCACTACCGCGTTGCGGCCAATCTTGCTGTGGTCGGCTACCAGGAAAATCTTGCGCGCATGTTCGATCATTGCCTGTGCCACGCGCACTTCGCGGTAGTCGAAATCGAGCAGGGTGCCGTCGTCGTCGATGCCGGAAATCCCCATCACCGCATAATCCACCTTGAACTGGCGGATGAAGTCGATGGTGGCCTCACCGATGATGCCGCCGTCGCGCTGGCGCACCGTGCCGCCGGCAATGGTGACTTCAAATTCTTCATGGCCGGAAAAAATCGAAGCCACATTCAGATTGTTGGTGATGATTTTCAGGCCGGAATGATCAAGCAGCGAACGTGCCACCGATTCCACCGTGGTGCCGATATTCATGAACAGCGAGGAGTTGTTGGGAATGTGCTCTGCCACCAGTGCGGCAATACGATCCTTTTCCTGCTGGTTCCACACCTTGCGCTTGGCGTAATCTTCGTTCTGCACGCTGTTGCTGCCGAGCCCGGCGCCACCATGATAGCGACGCAGGATATCTTCTTCCGCCAGCATGTTGATGTCGCGGCGAATGGTCTGCGGCGTAACGTCCAGCTCTTTGGCCAGTGCATCAATCGACATGTAGCCGTGTTGTTTGACGAGCTGAATGATGCGCTCGTGGCGGGGTTGACGCATTTATTTTTGCTCCCTGTCGGAAATGTCTGTTCGGAAGTGCAGAATTGATTGCTTGCGCGGGTGAATCGCGTGGCACTCGCTCGGTGCTCGAAGGCTCGCCTATCCTGACGATACGTCTCGCCTTCTGCACACCGGGCTCCTGGCGCTTCATTCCGCTCACCGAATCAATCGGCCCTTCCTTCGCGGTCGGCGTTGATTCTAAACTGAGAAATGACATATGCCCAAGCCACGATTTATGTGCTAATGCGCCTGTTTTTGCGCGCGCTGCGAGTGGTTTCTGGCACAATATCGAGATAATTTTCAATATGCAACATAGAGGAAGAAAATGTCACAATATTTGCTCGCAATAGATCAGGGTACGACCAGTTCTCGCGCTATTGTGTTCGATCTTGCTGGTCGACCGGTGAGTTCTGCGCAGCAGGAGCTGCCGCAGATTTTTCCATCCGAAGGCTGGGTGGAGCACGATCCGGAGCAAATCTGGAGTGATACCCTCAAGGTTTGCCATGCCGCGTTATCGAAAAACGAGGTGAGTGCGGCGGCGATTGCCGCCATCGGCATCACCAACCAGCGCGAAACCACGGTGATCTGGGATCGGGCCACCGGCAAGCCGATTCATCACGCCATTGTCTGGCAGGATCGCCGCACTGCGCCGCAATGTCAGGCGCTGTATACCCCGGAAAAAGAAAAGTGGCTGACTGCCAAGACCGGCCTGCTGCTCGATCCGTATTTCTCGGCCACCAAAATTGCCTGGCTGCTGAATGAAATCCCCGGTGCCCGTGAGCGCGCCGAGCGTGGCGAGCTGGCGTTCGGCACCATCGACAGTTTCCTGCTATGGCGCCTTACCGGTGGCCGCGTGCATGCCACCGACGCCACCAATGCAGCGCGAACTTTGCTGTTCAATATCCACACCCAGGCCTGGGATGACGAGCTGCTGGCTTTCTTTAATATCCCGCGTGCCTTGTTGCCGGATGTGCGCGACAACGCTGCCGACTACGGTTACACCGATGAGGCCTTGTTCGGCGTGCGGATTCCGATTCGTGGCATGGCGGGTGACCAGCAGGCGGCAACGGTAGGGCAGGCCTGCTTCAGTCCGGGCATGATCAAGAGCACTTATGGTACCGGTTGTTTCATGGTGCTCAACACCGGAGAGATTGCCGTGCAATCGAATAACCGCCTGCTGACCACGATTGCCTATCGTCTGGATGGCAAGCCGACGTATGCGCTGGAAGGCAGCATTTTCATCGCTGGTGCGGCGGTGCAATGGCTGCGCGATGCGTTGCAGCTGGTACGCCATGCCAGCGAAACCGAAGAAATGGCGCGTGCGGTTACCAGCACTGGTGGCGTGTATCTGGTGCCGGCCTTTACAGGCCTGGGTGCGCCCTATTGGGACCCGTTGGCGCGTGGTGCGATTGTCGGCCTGACACGTGATTCGGGCATTGCGCATATCGTGCGGGCCGCGCTGGAGTCGGTGTGTTATCAGTCGCGTGATTTGCTGGAGGCGATGCAGGCCGATGGCGCAGCGCTGCCGAAGGCCTTGCGTGTGGACGGCGGCATGGTCGGTAATGACTGGGTGATGGAGTTTCTTACCGATATTCTCGATGTGCCGGTGGAACGCCCGGTGGTGGCAGAAACCACGGCGCTGGGTGCCGCTTATCTGGCTGGCCTGGGTGCAGGCATCTATCAGTCGCTGGATCAGCTGTCGCAGATGTGGCAGGTGGAGCGGGCGTTTTATCCGGAAGCCGAACCGCAGCGCCGCGAAGCCTTGTATCGCGGTTGGCTGGAGGCAGTAGGGCGTACTCGCAGCCGTTGATTCAGTCGTCATTCAGCCGGTTCGCCTACACTCAAATCATGAACCGGCTGCGCTTTTCTCTCCTGTTGGGTTTGTCTCTGGCGCTGCCGGCCTTGCCGGCGCAGGCAGAGGAGCTGCTGCTGACTTTGAGCGATCTGAAGTGGCTGGTGCGCGAGCGCATGTTCAAAGGGCAGGACAAACTCTCCAGCAGTTTTCTCGGTTGCACTGCCGCTGCCAGCAAGCCGCGTGTGGCCTTGCAGGACGGCAAGCTGGTGCTGACCATTTTTGGCGAATACGATTGTCTGGCGATGCATAACGCGCTGGATATCGCTGCGACAGCGGAAGTATTTGCCGCAGGCGATGTGTTTGGCCTACGCAATTTCGATGTAATTGAAACCCCCGATGGTTTGTTAAACATGTTGCTCGGGCGAGTCTTGTCGTCGCGCAAGCAGGTCAATACCCGGCTGCAAGAGGCGCTGGCACGCAAGCGTAACGACGCATCGGAACTCGATCGGCAATACGTGATTCAGCGCTGGCGTGTGGCCAGCGATGGTATTCATCTGACTTACCAAGTGCCAGCCGCGGAAATTACGCCACAAAAAACGCCCTGATCTGGCGTGATCTGACATCGCCAGGCCTCGATAGGATGAGTAGACTTTTGGGTGGATTAAATAAAAGCGTCATCAAAACGAGGAGAGACAGATGCAGATCAAGCCCGAATTGTTCCTGCTGGCACTGGCACCGATATTTGTTGCCACCGTTGCCTGGGAGGCCTGGTACTGGCGCGGCAAACAGCCGATGTATAGCTGGGTCGACACGGTATCCAATGCTTCCTTGGCTTTAATGCATCAGGCTTCGGATGCGGCTTTCATGTTGCTGTTTGTGCATACCGCCTACGACTGGACTTATCGCCATGGCTTGCAATGGGTGTCGGATAGCTGGCTGATGGTGCCGCTGCTGTTTGTGCTGCAGGATTTTCTCTATTACTGGTTCCACCGTGCCAGCCACCGTATTCGCTGGATGTGGGCCTCGCACGTGGTGCACCATTCTTCGGAACGCCTGAATTTCTCCACTGCTTTCCGTCAGAGCCTGACTTATCCGGTATCCGGGATGTGGCTGTTCTGGGTGCCGCTGGCGTGGATCGGCTTTACGCCGGATCAGGTGGTGCTGATTGTCGGCCTGAGCCTGGCGTATCAGTTTTTTGTGCATACTCAGGCCGTTGGCAAGTTAGGCTGGGTGGAGCAGGTATTCAATACGCCATCACATCACCGCGCACACCACGCCCGCAATCCTCAATATATCGATCGTAATTACGCCGGCGTGCTGATTATCTGGGATAAGTTGTTTGGTACTTTCGTTGAAGAACAGGAAGCACCTGAATACGGCATCGTACGCCAGATTCATTCACATAACCCGCTGCTGCTGACATTTCACGAATGGGGCGAGATGTTTGCCGATGTCTGGCGCAATCGCGATCTGCGCCATTTGTGGATGCCGCCGGAGTGGCGCCAAGCGCCTGAAAATGTTCTGCAAACCCGCACCGAAGCAGGTTGACGCGGCTGGGCGCACTGCCTATAGTTTGACCCCATGAAAATCGAACTCCAAGACCTCGAAGGCAAAGTCCAGGCGCTGGTGGAAATGTGTCAGCGTCTGCGTGCCGAAAATAATCAATTACGCCAGCAACTGGCTACGTCTCAGAACGAAAATGCCCGGCTGAACGAGAAGGTCAGCATTGCTGCCGAACGTATCGAAGCCTTGCTGCAATCCATTCCGGAGTCCCAGTCATGAGTCAGATCCGCACCCTGGATGTAACCATCATGGGCCGCGAGCTGCGCATCGCCTGTCCTGAAGAAGAAGAGGCGTCGCTGCGTCTGGCTGTCGAGTATCTGGACGAAAAAATGCAGCAGATTCGCGATGCCGGCAAAATTGTCGGTGTCGACCGAATCGCCATCATGGCTGCGCTGAATATTACGCACGAACTGCTGCATACCAGCGTGGATGGTGATGTTGATCTGGGCGACATGAAGCGCCGCCTGCTTGGAGTGGGCCGCCTGATCGATTCGGTGTTGGCCGAGCAGCCGCAGTTATTCTGATCTCGTTGCAACCTCTTTCGCTTCACGACGAAAGTGTTACAATGAGCCAGCTCCCTGCGATGCTCGTTTCGGCCTTATATTCTTTGAACCAATATCGTTGAGATATGGTTGCTGATCCGATGGACTCTGTGAGCGTGTTCCTTGTGAACGTGCCTAATGAGTCCGGTGTGCGACCCCTTGAACCCCAGGTTCAAGATGCTGGGTCAAACGGCATAGGCGGGGAGTTTTTCATTTCTTCCGCTGTTTCTTTGATTCCCTGTTTCGGCTGAGTCTTCTTATGTCTGGTGATGTACCCGACAAGGTCTCCTTGCGCCGCCAGTTGCGCCGAGCCCGTGCCGCATTGACGCCCACCCGGCGGCGCCAGGCCGTTGCAGCATTTACCCGCAATGTATTGCGTTCTGGTTTGCTGTTGCGTTATCGCCGCATTGGTTTTTATGCATCGATGCCAAACGAACTCGATCTGTGGCCATTGATTCGTACCGCGCAGGCGCGTGGTCGCCAGTGTTTTTTGCCGGTGGTACCCAAGGGGCGTGGCAAATGCATGCGTTTTCGCGAATGGCGTCCGGGCGGCCGTTTTCAGGCAAACCGCTACGGTATTGCCGAGGTGGTTGCCCGCAAGGCATATGCTGCTCGTACCATGGATTTGCTGTTTGTTCCCCTGCTGGGTTTCGATGTTGCTGGCAATCGACTGGGTATGGGCGGGGGGTATTATGATGCAACGCTGGCATTTCTTCGTATGCGCCGTGCCTGGCGCAAACCTGTGCTGATTGGCGCTGCATATGAATGCCAGCGCCTTCCGGCCGTTCCTGTCGAGAGTTGGGACTATCCGCTCGACTGGGTGCTGACCGACTCAGCCATATATCGTTGCCGGCCGAACCGCCGGGTGATGTCTTGAACGCCTGCCGTCTCAGGTGCTTCCGTATCTGCGATTAAATTATGCTGTTTGGGAACCAACGCTATGGCGTGCGGTCTATCTTGCACTTGATGGGGCGGTGTATTTCTTCCAAATATCCGTTTGTAATCATAAATATTCATATTGCATTTATCGGCTTTTAGAATAAAATATCTAAATTATGCTGGTAGCCCCAGCTTGCAATTGATTGCGCTTCATTGCGGTGCACTTTTGCCCTGTGACGCGAGAGGAGAATATGTTGAAAACGATGATGAATGTCTTGGCCGCATTGTTGTTGGCGCCATGCATGGCAACCGCTGAGATGCAGTCGATGGAAGATGCCGAGATGTCGGAGTTGGCTGCTCGCGATGGTATCAGTGTGGCAATGGAACTGCGCCTGACTGGTTCCTGGGCATATTTTCAGGATCGTGGAACCGAGACAAACAGCGTGTCTTTCTCCAATTTTGCTTTGAACGGCATTGGTGCACCAAGCACCACCGTGGTTGCCTGTTCCGGTGGCCTTATAGACGGAGCATGCAGTAATGGTCAGGGCATCGACACCGGTGCCGTGCCTGCTGCCATCGTCTGGACACAGATTGATGTGAAGCAGGATGCAAACGGGGTGCCGGTAGTCGTGACATACCTGCCTCAACTGCAATTCTCCATGGGCGTGCAGGATTACGAAATGCGCCGGGGAATCAGTGGTGATGGTACGGCGGCAAATGTCAGCCGTTTTGGCTCGGTGCATCTCAAGAATTTTGATATGTCCAAATCTTATTTCGAGTTTTCGGGGCACAAATAATGAGTAAACAGTCACAAGGAAACGCGAAGCGGTCTTTGGTTGCTGTACTCCTTGCCCTGACTGCGTCAACCCACTGCCTTGCTTCGATGCAGGAGATGGGGGATGAGGAGATTCAGGGGGTGGTCGGCCAGGATGGTCTGTCGATTGTGTTGAGCAATAACTTTGGCTATCGCTGGAAAGACATACCGGCGGTGGATGGTGTTGCTCCGGCAAAAGCCAATGGCTTCCGCTTTGTGGCTCCGCGTCGACCAATGTACGACGCCAATCAGATGACTGAATTCGATAACGAATATCTGGAAATCTCCGACTATTCCTTGTCAACCAGCGACTATGCCCCGATTACCGATCCAATGAAGCTGGATCTGGTCACGCTGCCGGATGGCAAGGCCGCCATTCAGTTCAGCCTTGCCGAAAATGTGAATGGTTTGGGCAAGAAGAGCATTGGTTTCACGCTGGGCAGTTATGCGCGGATTCAGCAGGATAACAATACCGCACCATCGAGTTGGCTGGCCCCGGAAAAATGGACGATCGGTCGCATTGAAATGACCGATATCGTTCAGCGCGGAACCAAGTATATGTTGACGCCGATGAATGATGGTTTTGGTTTCTCGTTCCAGACGGAGTTCAATATCGCCAGCTTGTCGTTGTATCCGCAGTTTACTCGTGATAGCGCGACAGGCCTCTACGCACTAACAGACGATGAGTGGTTCAGGGCAACCAATGTTGCAGTTTGCGGCGCGCTGAGCGCAAGCGATACGTGTGTGCCGGGCAGTAAATTTGTGCTGGGTGACCCGGTGGCAGGCCCCATGGTGCTCAAGGCGGAGTCTGTGGATGGCAGCCCTGCAATTACCCTGACCATGGGTAATGTCAATGTTCAGGCGCGGGATGGCGACACGCCATTGGCACAGGGTTCGATTGTCATCGACTCGTTGAAGGCACAAACTGCCGCCGCTCAACGTTGTGTGGGCGGAACCTGTGATTTCGGCAAGCAGATTATCGGTGACATGAAAATTTACTCGATGCGCGTACGTTTTACTGATTTGAACCGGTGAGGACCATGATGAGACATTGGTGCTGTTCTATTGTGGTTTTGCTGTGCAGTTCGATTGCTCATGCGCAAATTGCCGAGCTGGATGAACGCGGCCTGTCGGAAGTGACGGGTCAGGATGGTTTGTCAATCAAGGCTCATATGGTATTTGGTGGCACGCCCACTGGCAGTGGTGTGAATGAGATCAAGCCAAACTCGATTTATTTCGGCTTTGGTGAGTATGCCGGCACGCCCGCCTACATTGCCCTTGAGCATCTGAATGGGTATGTGCACTTTGTTACACCGCTAAAAATTGACGTAGTGGACAACGGTGCGGGTGGCACCGGACTACCGGCAGCGGTGCAATTCACGATGCCTGAAGCAATCCAGATGGAGTTGGGCATCGACAGTATTTCCGCTCAGCCCGGTCTGGTTGTGGAAAAGGAATCTATCAATGTGGTTGACCACAGTACAGGAGTAGTGCTGCGGCAGGAGGTGGTCAACAAAAGGGATCTGGGTGGAATCAGGCTTACTGGCCGGATGGAGTTTACCCCTGGTTCTCATGTGCAGATATTTGGTCACAAATAATTGAATTTGCCTGATGTTATGTTGCCAATCGGGAAACTTGCTTCAGGCCAAGATGTTGCGGCAGTCTAATTTCAGAGGTGGAATGTGAATTGCTATTTGTCGCGTCCGTTCAGACGTGTAGTGTTAGGTACCTTTTTGTTTGCTTCAGCCCAGTCATATGCCGAACTGCGCGATATTGGCGAAGAGGGAATGTCTGATGTCTGGGGGCAGGCCATGTTCGAATTGACTAATTCGACAATCACGCCGTCTCCGGCGCTTGGCGTGACAGCGCCGATTGGAGATACGGGGGAGGTGGCTGGCCCGATTTCGTTCTCCAAAATTACTGTGGGTGCTGAAATTGAGCTGGATGCCGAAATCGGCAAGCTGCGGCTGGGTTCATATGCCCGCGGTGTGGATGACGGTGGCGCGGATATTAATGCCAATAATATTATTTTCACTGGTTATCAGCGTGATGGCGTTTATTATCCCTTCAAAGCCAAAAACCCATATTTTGAATTTGCCATGACCAATCCGACGGATTCGGGTACAAGGGAAATTCTCGGTTTCCGTTTCGGTTTTGAGCAGGTTGACGGTATGTTGGGCGCCGAGCTAGCGCGTTTGAGTGGGCGAGTAAGTCTGACCTCAAAGAATGTTCCGGCAGACCCGGCAAACCCCAGTGGTGACCAGAAGCAGTTGTTGATCAATGGAAACGGGGTTCGTGATGCCGGTAGTGCACAAGTGGTTACCGTGACCGGTGGTGTGCCTGGTGTCCCTGGCGCTGCAGTGAGCAACGTATACAAGGATGTTGAAGCCGTTTGTTTGGGCCGCACCGGAGATCAAGGTGTGTGCGGTGCTGGCACGGATACTGCCACTAAGGATTTCTGGATTTCGGTCAACAAGGTAAACAATCTGTTCTATCCCAAGGCCTCTGCCGATGTGAGCGATTACACGCCTGCACAAAAAGGAGTCTGGATGAATTTGACCGACAATGCCCGTGTGTATTATCTGCGTAATACGGCAGACGCGTCGCTGGACGCTTTCAAGAATCCCAGCCCTAGTACATTGAATATCCGTCGTTGGTAAATTCGGGTGATTGGATGAGAAATCGAAAAAAACCGGCTGTTGCCGGTTTTTTTAATTGCCGCGATTGATTTGGTCTTTTTGTAACTGCGTAATGTAGCGCTGTAGCAAGTTTTGTTGTGCCGAGGACAGGCCGTGAAACTGGCAGCCGATGTAAGTGACGTTGTTGCCGTTGCGCTGGCGCTCGCTACGGTGGTTGCGGATTTCCAGGGTAAAACTCAGCAGCCCAAACTGGGGTAGCTCCAGCTGGCAGTCCATGAATCGCTGCATCGGTTGAAAATCATCCCTCGGTGTCGGCGAGGTCAGGCATAGCCCACCCAGACTGATGTCGTGCAGCGCAAACTCCTGCTTGCCTGCCGGATGATCACTGATACGGCACTTGAGTGGGTTGACGATTGGCGTCTTGATGCGGAAGTATTCGCGCCGTTGCAGCTTGATCAGACTGGTTGGCAGGCTCGCCTGCAGTGCGCCGTGCTGGTTGTGTTTTACCTCGCGCAGCTTGCCGCAGACAAACTGGTATTTGATGCCTTCCGGCGTTGCGACACAAATATTGCGTTCGGAAGTGATCAGTTTGCGATTGATCTCGGGGCTACCGGATTGATCAATGGTAAATGTATGTCCTTTAGCGTCTACATCCAGAATCGTGCTGAGTGTGAATTGTGTCCCGTGATCAAAATAGATTGCGACCAGATCATGTTTATTCATGAGTTGGCGTAGCGCGTGAGCAATATCGAATGCGGATGTCAGTTCGAATCGATGAATGTCGACATTCTCGTTGATCAGTTGGGGTGCGGAGGTGCTGGCGTGTTCGGTCATGGTAATGATTATAATCGACCGGTTCAGAGATTTTCTTAAGCTAAATGGTCTTTAGCGCAGATTTTAATGATTAAAAAAACGCCCGAAATTTCCGGGCGTTTTTAATTGCAGCAAATCAGGCTAGGTAATCGTAACCCGGCAGGGTCAGAAACTCTACAAAATCATCGCTGGTGGTCAGCTCATCGAACATGCGCGAAGCATCTTCGTATTGCTTGGTCCAGCGGCTGCCATATTCGGCTTTCAGCTTGGTCACTTCGTCTGCCAGTAGTTCGCGGAATAGTTCTTTAGTCACCTTGCGGCCGTCGTCCAGTACACCTTTCGGCGAACGAATCCACTGCCAGCACTGCGAGCGCGAAATCTCGGCGGTTGCTGCATCTTCCATCAGGTTGTGGATTGGTACGCAGCCGTTGCCGGAAATCCATGCGCCCAGGTATTGAACGCCAACGTTGATGTTCATGCGCAGGCCGGCTTCGGTGATCGGGTTTTCCGGCTGGAAGTTCAGCAGGTCAGCGCCGACTACGTTGACATCATCACGCTGCTTGTCGATCTGGTTCGGGCGATCGCCCAGCACTGCGTCGAATGCGGCGCGAGCGGTTGCCACCAGGCCAGGGTGAGCCACCCAGCCGCCATCGTAGCCGTCGGTTGCATCGCGATCCTTGTCGGCGCGGATGCCGGCCATGGCTTTTTCGTTGGCTACCGGATCGTTCTTGATCGGAATCAGTGCCGACATGCCGCCGATTGCCGGTGCATTGCGCTTGTGGCAAGTCTTCAGCAGCAACAGCGCATAAGCACGCATGAACGGAACGGTCATGGTGATCAAGCCGCGGTTGGCCAGGCAGTAATTCTTGTTGGTTTTGAACTTCTTGATACAGCTGAAAATGTAATCCCAGCGACCGGCGTTCAGACCCGAGCTGTGCTCGCGCAGTTCGTACAGAATTTCGTCCATCTCGTACGCGGCGAGAATGGTTTCGATCAGCACTGTGCCCTTGATGGTGCCTTGTGCAATGCCCAGTTCATTTTGTGCAAAGACAAAAATGTCATTCCACAGACGTGCTTCCAGATGGCTTTCCATCTTTGGCAGGTAGTAGTAAGTACCACGGTCGTTTGCAGCCAGGTACTTGATATTGTGGAAGAACGACAGGCCAAAGTCGAACATCGAGCCGGAGATGATTTCGCCGTCGATCTTGACGTGTTTTTCCATCAGGTGCCAGCCGCGCGGGCGCAGGATCAGCGTCGCGATTTCGTCGTTCAGCTTGTATTCCTTGCCTTCGGGCGAGGTGAAGGCGATCTGGCGGCGATACGCATCGAATACGTTGATCTGGCCTTCGATCTGGTTTTCCCAGGTCGGGCAGTTCGAATCTTCGAAGTCGGCCATGAAGCTCTTCGCACCGGAGTTCAGCGCGTTGATCATCATCTTGCGTTCTACCGGGCCGGTGATTTCGGTGCGGCGATCCAGCAGATCTTTCGGCAGTGGAGCAATTTTCCAGTTGCCTTCGCGAACGGCTTGGGTCTGCGGCAGAAATTCAGGTTGTTGGCCTGCGTCCAGCTCAGCCTGGCGTGCCACGAGTGCCACCATCTGTTCTTTGCGACGTGGTTCGAATTTGCGTACGATCTTGGCTACATAATCCAGTGCTTCCG
>JAUPTR010000270.1 GCA_030917985.1 Pseudomonadota bacterium
ATGATTCATTTTCTTTCGTCTACAGCCGCCGTCCCGGCACGCCGGCAGCCGATCTGCAGGATGAAACGCCGGATGACATCAAACTGCAGCGCCTGAAACGTTTGCAGCAACGTATCGAGCAGATGGCAGCGGAGATTCGCAGGCGCATGCTGGGGACAGTCCAGCGTGTTCTGGTGGAAGGCCTCTCCAAGCGTGATCCAAACGAGCTGGCAGGGCGTACCGACAACAACCGTATAGTGAATTTTGTCGGTCATCCACGTTTGATCAATCATTTTGTCGACGTGCGTATTGTCGAGTCGATGGCGCATACCTTGCGTGGCGAAATCGTCACCAATGAGTCGGTGCTGCCAGTCTGAACGCTCGCCGTCAGTGCTGCTGTGGCAGACTATTTAACCTGTGAAAACTTGCCGAGCCGATGCCCACTACTTTTGAGGTTGCCTTTACCCCAGTCGACAACACGCGGCTGGCCCGCTTGTGCGGAACGCTCGATGAAAACCTGAAGCAGATTGAAACTGCCCTGAACGTCAATATCGCACGCCGTAACGAAGTGTTTCGCGTGTCTGGCGATGCGATCATGGCGGGGCGTGCAATCGAACTTTTGCAGAAGTTTTATTCGCAGGCCGAGCGCCATCTGGATGTGGAGGATGTACAGCTTGGCGTGATTGAAGGGATGCGTGAAGCTGCTGGTTCCACTCCGGACTTACAGTCGCCGGTGTTGTTGACGCGGCGGCCCGATTTGCGCGGGCGGACACCAAGACAGGCAGAATACCTGCGCCAGATTCAGTCGCATGACATTACCTTCGGCATCGGCCCTGCCGGCACCGGCAAAACCTACCTGGCAGTGGCTTCCGCTGTTGATGCGCTGGAACGGGACATGGTCAAAAGGATCGTGCTGGTACGGCCCGCTGTTGAGGCTGGCGAGAAGCTGGGATTCTTGCCCGGTGATCTGGCGCAGAAGGTCGATCCTTATTTGCGCCCGCTGTACGATGCACTTTATGATCTGATGGGCTTTGACAAGGTGACCCGTCTGTTCGAGAAAAGCACCATCGAGATTGCGCCGCTGGCCTACATGCGTGGCCGCACCCTGAATCATTCATTCATCATTCTCGATGAGGCGCAGAACACCACACCGGAGCAGATGAAAATGTTCCTGACCCGAATCGGCTTCGGCACCAAGGCGGTGATTACGGGTGATGTAACCCAGATCGACCTTGCCCGGCATCAGAAATCGGGCCTGGTGGAGGCCCAGCAAGTGCTGGAAAAGGTGCGCGGCATCGCTTTCCTGCGTTTCCTTTCGGAAGATGTGGTACGCCATCCGCTGGTGCAGAAAATTGTGGAGGCCTACGATCATTATCAGCAGGGACAGAAGGGAGGCAAAGATGCCGGTCGTGGCGCCTAAGCTGGCGCTGAGTGTCCAGTATGTGATCCAGAAGCAAGGTGACACGCCCAGCCGCAGTCAATTGCGGCAATGGGTGCAAGCGGCTTTGCGGTGCGATGCCGAAATAAACTTGCGTTTGGTGGGCACGGACGAGGGGCGCGATCTGAATCGTGATTATCGTGGCAAGGACTACGCAACCAACGTGCTGACCTTCGTCTATGACGATGCAGCAATAGACGGCATGCCGCTGATGGGGGACCTGGTGTTCTGCGATGAGGTGGTGAGGCGCGAAGCCCGGGAGCAGAATAAGCCCTTGTTTGCGCATTATGCGCATCTCGTTGTGCACGGCGTATTGCATTTGCAAGGTTATGACCATGAAAACGACGCTGATGCCGAGGTAATGGAAGCGCTGGAAACCCAAATCGTCATGAATCTGGGTTACGATAATCCCTATCAAGAACAGATACTCTAGTCTCATGGAAGAACCCTCCAGGCCGAACTGGCTTGAACGCCTGTCCGCGTTTCTGATGCGCGAGCCGGAAGACAGCGAGCAATTGCTGGAATTGCTGCGCGGCGCCTACGAGCGCAACCTGATGGATGCCGAGGCCTTGGGCATGATTGAGGGTGTATTGCAGGTTTCGCAAATTGAGGTGCGGGATATCATGATCCCGCGCTCTCAGATGGACGTGATCGATATCAACGACCCGCCCGAAAAATTCATCCCCTTCCTGATCAATACTGCACATTCCCGTTTTCCTGTTGTCGACAAGGATAAAGACAGTGTGATTGGCATTCTGCTGGCCAAGGACATGCTGCGTTATTACGCAGAGGGAGAGGATAATTTCAATGTGCGTGAAATGTTGCGCCCGGCGATTTTCATTCCCGAGTCCAAGCGGCTGAATACACTACTGCGCGATTTCCGCTCCAGCCGTAACCATATTGCCATTGTTGTGGATGAGTATGGCGGAGTTGCCGGTCTGGTGACGATTGAAGATGTGATGGAGCAGATCGTCGGCGACATTGCCGATGAGTATGATTACGACGAGCCGGAAGACGGCATCATTCGTGATCGTGATGGCCGCTATCGGGTCAAGGCGACGACGCTGATCGAGGACTTCAACGAGATGCTGCATTCCCGCTTGAGCGATGAGGAGTGTGACACCATTGGTGGTCTGGTGGTGCAGCATTTTGGCCATTTGCCAAAGCGTGGTGAGGCGATCAGCTTTGGCGGCTTTGATTTTGAAGTGCTGCGTGCCGACAGTCGGCGTGTGCACAGCTTGTTGGTGGCGTCGAGCCTTGATTCTTCTTTGGAGGCTTGAGGTGCCAGGTCAAGCCTGATGTTTTTGCGATCTTTTCCTTTTGCCTGTTTCCTGACTTTGCTGTTGGGCGCCTGCTGCGTGTTCGGCTTTGCGCCCTATGCCCTTTGGTTTTTGCCGATCATCGCTTTTGCGGGCTGGTTTCTGCTGCTGATGCAGTTTTCAGTCAAGCGGCAGCGGCTGCTTCTGGCTGCCTGTTTTGGATTTGCCTATTTCTTTGCCGGTATCGGCTGGTTGTATATCAGTCTCAACCATTACGGTGGTATGCCGCCCGTGCTTGCGATACTGGCGGTGGCGCTGTTTGCTGCTTATCTGGCGCTCTTCCCCCTGGCGGCGATGCATTTGGCTACACGTTTATCGGTGGCGCCTGTTGTTTGGCTGCTGCTGGTGTTGCCTGCCTGTTATGGTCTTGGTGAATGGTTGCGGGGATGGCTGTTCTCCGGTTTTCCCTGGTTGGCAGTAGGTTATGCCCAAATCCCGGGGGGCTGGCTTGCCGGTTACGTCCCTGTCCTTGGAATCTATGGTGTCGGCTATCTCTCCTTGCTGAGCTCTGCCATTGTGGCAGTTTTACTGGTGCCGGGCATGGCGCTGCGATTGCGCGGGGTGGGCTTGTTGTTGCTTGCCATCGTATGGACCGGGGGGGCATGTCTGCAGCAAATCAGCTGGACTGAGCCGGTTGGCGAGTCCGTTTCGGTCGCATTGTTGCAGGGAAACATTCCGCAGGATCGCAAATGGCAGGAAGATGCGCTGCAAGACACGTTTGATCGTTATGCGCAATTGATTCGCTCTTCGTCGCAGCAACTGATCGTGTTGCCGGAGACCGCCTTGCCGGTATTCATGCATGAATTGCCTGATGCATTTCTGGCGCAGATTGGCAAGCATGCCCGGCAGCATGGGGCGGACGTACTGCTGGGTGTGCCATCACTGACAGCAGATGGTAGCCAGTATTACAACTCGGTCGTCAGTGTTGGCGTCTCGCCTGTGCAGATGTTTCGCAAGATTCACCTGGTTCCATTTGGTGAATTCATTCCGTTCAAGGCATTGCTTGGCGGGGTTTATCAGTCGTTGAATATTCCATTGACCGATTTTGCTCCGGGCAAGCCCGATCAGGGGTATATGCAGGTCGCAGGGCAGCGCTTGCTGGTCAATATTTGTTATGAAGATGTTTTCGGCGAGGAGTTGCTGTCACGCGTGCCTTCATCGACCATATTGCTGAATGTCACCAACGATGCCTGGTACGATCGTTCGCCCGCGGCCCATCAGCATCTGCAGATTGCACAGGCCAGAGCCGCTGAAACCGGGCGCTACATGTTGCGTGCGACCAATACCGGCATGACGGCCATCATTGACCAGCGCGGACAGCTTGTCGAGATCGCTCCGTGGTTTCAGATGCTGGCACTGACAGGTGAGGCGCAAGGCTTTGAAGGTGTGACGCCTTATGTGCGTTTTGGCAACGCGCCGATCATTGTCTGGATGCTGTTGACTGTTTTGTGGTGCTGGCGCAGATCATTTGTTGCCAGGCTGGATTAGTTTTCCGCTCCGGATGAGTGACTGGATTTCGTCCGGGTTGGTTGAGCCATTGATGTTGGTGATGACCAGTTTGCCGAAGCCCATTTTCAGGTCGTTGCGGAAATCATAAAACGCACCAAGCACGGCAAGTTTGCCAGAACCAATCTCAGCTGAAAATTTTTGCATTGCTGCTTCAACTTGCTGGTTGATATTCAACAGCACGCCATCGGTTACATCCATATCCTTGGGAATGCGCAGGCTATCGAGCTCTTTCTTGATCGCGGGTTCGATTTCTGCATAGTTGCCTGTAGATGCCTTGATGGCGCCGCATGCCGCATGACCAACAATCAGTAGCAGGGGGGTGTGCAGGTGGCGCACGCCATACTCGACCGATCCCTCTGCCGTGACAAGCTGATTGCCGATATTGCGCACCATGAACAGGTCGTTGTCGGGGGATGGATGAAAGCCATTCTCATGTACCCGTGAGTCCGCGCAAGTCACTACTGTTGCCCGCGGTGTTTGCCGTTGGGCAAAATGTTCAAAATATTTCTTTGATTTGCTTTGGCTGAACCGTGCGTTGCCCTGCTGAATGCTGGCAATCACTCCGCGGATCTGGCTTTGCGGGTCCAGCATCCTGGGTGCATCACTCGCATGTGCGGGTATGCTGCCAATAAGCAGCAGTAAAGTGCTCATCAAGAGAAAATTCAGTTTGCTCATGTTTCTCCCCGGGATTGCAAGACGAGGCTGGAATAATGAATGTGACTTCACCATACTTGACTCTATCCGGTTTAGCCAGGTGGATGTCTGTTCACTGTTGTTGGTGTGAATGTAACTGAGTTGCTGCAGGGTGTATCTGAGAATCATTATTCTCAGGCATGCGGCAGGTCAATATGTATGTCTTTTTCCGAATGTTGTGCGAGCGCGCGCTGAATCTGCGAGAAGTCGCCCATGAATTTTATCCTGTCATCGCTCGCCTTTGTGGCCGTGATTGACGGATCTGTAATAATTGTATGTTTTGCTTGGGTTAATATTGTTTGGCGTATGTCTTGGTTTGCTGGGTTTTTGGTATGATATTGTGCTAAAGTCACGCGCTGCGAATAGGTTTATGGGGTTGCCCCAGTGAAATTTGGAGGAAATATGTATTCATTGCTCAGAGGGATCTTGGTGTCGTTGCTGGCTGCAGTTTTTCTTGCTGCATGTGGTACAACGTATCCGCCGTTCAAGGATGATGGTTCGCCGGCCCCTGAGCGGGACTACCTGATCGGGCCGGGAGATTCGCTCAATGTCCAGGTGTGGCGCAATCCCGAGGTGTCCACCTCCGTAACGGTGCGCCCTGACGGCAAGATAACCACTCCCCTGGTAGAGGATGTTGATGCCAACGGCAAAACGCCGACTCAACTGGCGCGTGATATCGAGAAGCGCCTCGCAAAATATATTCAGGAACCCATTGTTACCGTGATGGTAGGGGGGTTCACCGGTCCTTATTCCGAGCAGATTCGCGTGATTGGTCAGGCTGCCAGACCGCAGGCGCTGCCCTATCGTCAGAACATGAGCTTGCTGGATGTGATGATTGCCGTTGGCGGGATTACAGATTTTGCCGATGGTAATCGAGCAAGCATTCTGCGTGTGCACGGTGGTCGTCAGCAATTCGGTGTTCGTCTCGAAGATCTGGTTAAAGGCGGGGATTTGGCGGCCAATCTGGAAATGCGCCCAGGTGATGTGTTGATCGTCCCTGAAAGCCTGTTCTGATTGCCCTTTGATTGCTGAGTACCGGAGCCTGATCTCCCATGAATGAAGTTTTATCTCAAATACTTGCTGCGCTGCGTGCAGCCTGGAACTATCGCTGGTACGGAATGGGCTTTGCCTGGGCGTTGGCTGTCTGTGGCTGGGTGTTCGTCATGATGATGCCAAATCGGTACGAGGCATCTGCCCGAGTCTATGTCGATACACAAAGCATGTTGCGGCCCCTGATGAATGGTCTGGCTGTGCAGCCCAATCTGGATCAGCAGATTTCGGTGATGAGTCGTACGCTGATTAGCCGTCCGAATCTGGAAAAAGTGGTTCGGATGGCGGATCTGGATCTGAAGATCAAGACGCAGGATGAAAAAGAGGCGTTGCTGGACAGGCTGGCCAAACGTATCGAGATCAAGGCTGCCGGACGTGACAACCTGTTTGAAATTGCCTTTCAGGATACCAAGCCCGAGTCCGCTCGCAATGTGGTTCAGGCGCTGCTTACCATTTTTGTTGAAGGTAGCCTGGGTGACAAACGCAAGGATTCAGATTCTGCCCGGCGTTTTCTGGATGAACAGATCAAGGCCTATGAGCAGCGTTTGACGCAGGCTGAAAACGCCGTCAAGGAATTCAAGCGGCAGCACATGGGGCAAATGCCTGAAGATGGAAAGGACTACTACAGCCAGTTGCAGGCCATTTCCGTTGCCTTGAATCAGGCCAAGCTGGAGTTGTCGGAGGCTCAGAAAGCCAGGGATGCAATCAAGTCGCAAATCAGTGGCGATGATTTAGTTGTGATGGCGCCCAACGAGGATGTTCAGGGTGTGAATCCTGAACTCGATGCACGTATCAATTCCCTGAAAAAGAATCTTGATGCCCTGCGCCTCAATTACACCGAACAGCACCCTGACATTGTGGCCGCCAAGCGCATCATTCAGCAATTGGAGGAGCAGCGGACACAGGAAGCCAAGCAGCGAAAATCCGTGAATTATGGCGGCGTGGCGGGTAATTCTGCCATGCAGCAACTACGGGTTGCGCTGGCTGATCAGGAGGCAAAGGTGGCTGCCCTGACTGCTCGCGTGGCTGAGTACACTTCGCGTTTCAACAGTCAGCGTGCTGCGGCAAACTCCATTCCCCAGGTCGAGGCGGATTACACGCAACTGGTGCGGGATTATCAGGTCAACAAACAGAACTACGAGAATCTGCTGAACCGGCGGGAGTCTGCGCATTTGTCCGGAGAAATGGACGCGAATGCGAGTGTGGTTGATTTTCGCGTGATTGATCCGCCGCGTGTTCCAAGCCAACCTGCCGCCCCGAATCGTTCGTTGCTGCTTTCAGGCGTAACGCTGGCAGCGATTGGTGCGGGCTTTGTGTTGGCCTTTCTGTTGAGCCAGCTGCGCCCAACCTTTAATACCCGGCGTGAATTGCGTGATGTGACCGGCTTGCCGGTGCTGGGCGTGGTGTCGATGATCTGGACGCCGGAGCAGCAGCAAAAACGCCGCAAGAGCATGCTGGTATTTGCCTCCTGTTTTGCCGGGCTGCTGCTGATGTATGCGGGTGTGGTAGGGTCGGTTGCGTTTTTGCCCAAGCTGTTTTAGCGCGGAGGCATGGCGATGCGTGTAAAGATTGTGCTGGAGAATGCTCGTGAGTCTAATTGAAAAAGCAGTAAACCGGATGGGGCAGTCGGATGAGATAGCGCTACCCGCCTCTCAGGATGTTCCCGTTCGGCAAGAGCCAGAGATGGCCGCAACTGCTACCCCGCTGGTGGAGCGTGCGATTGAATCACCGCGTGTTTCTGCCGCCGAAAAACCGGTGGCAGAACCCAAGCCAGGGCGTCGCGCGAGCCAGATTACCATTGATCTTGAGCGTCTGGCCTCGTTAGGTTTTCTGGCGCCGGATGCTGAAAAGGCCCAGGTAGCCGAAGAGTTCCGGGTGGTCAAGCGCCCCTTGATTACCAACGTCCAGGCGGGTGACGCACCGGAAAAACATCGAAACCTGATCATGGTGACCAGTTCTTTGCCGGGTGAGGGGAAGAGTTTCTGTGCCCTGAATCTGGCGCTGAGTATTGCCATGGAGCGGGATATAACGGTAATGCTGGTTGACGCTGATGTGGCCAAGCCTTCGGTATTGAATAATCTGGGGGTGCGCGCAGAAGCTGGCTTGATGGACTTGCTGCTGGACCGCTCTTTGCAGGTGGGTGATGTCCTGTTGAGAACCAATATCGAGAAATTTTCCGTGTTGCCGGCCGGACGTCGCCATAAACATGCCACTGAATTACTTGCAAGTGATGCGATGGCGCGCTTGCTGGATGAAATTGCGACACGTTATCCGGATCGGGTCGTGATTTTTGATTCCCCCCCCTTGTTGGTGACCTCCGAAGCACGTGAACTCGCGGCGCATATGGGGCAAATCGTCATGGTGGTGGAAGCAGGTCGAACTTCTCAGGATGCGGTCAACGAAGCGTTGAATTATTTGCAGGTGTGCGACATTGTCAATTTGCTGATGAACAAGACGGAGTCAATGGTCTCGATGGATGGATATGGTGGCTATGGTTACGGCTATGGTCATGCTGCCCAGAATTGACGCCCCGCATTTTCCTGTCCGTGTGGATATTTCGCTGTGATCAAATTTCTGTTGAAAGCGCTCTGTGCCAGCTGTTGTGCGTTAAGTCCCGCCTTGTCGTGGGCGGCAGAAATCAGCTCGATCATCACCCTTCCGGTGGGGATCGGCTACACGGACAACGCAGATCTCAAGCCTGAGGGACAGGCCGAAAGCGACTTCTTCTGGCGGATTTCGCCTGGTTTGTCGTTGCAGGCAAAAGGCCCCCGCTGGAATGGCGCATTAAGTTATGCCTATCAATATGAAAAACATCAAAAGGATGAACGCCGCTCTGATAACCAGTTTTTGAGCGCACGTTTTGACTCGGAGGTAATCGATAACCTGTTTTATCTGGATGCCAATGCGTCCATCTCACAGGTTAGAAGCAATTTTTCTGATCCGGTTGGCTTTGACTCACAGAATGCTGATGATGTGTTCTCGTGGCGGATCATGCCTGCCATCAATCGCCAGTTTGCCAACTCGTCCCGAGGTGGTGCTGGTGTTGATGTGTATGGCGTAAAAGGGTCGGGAGACAATACCGGGAACGACGGGTATGGCGAGCGCGTTTATGCCACTTATTCCACCGGAGGGCTGATGGATGCCGCCCGTTTTGACCTGTCGGCAAACGATGACCGTTATTATTATGATAATCCGCGGGTTAACGCGATTCGTGATTACACGTTAAACCAATCCATGTCTGCCAGGGCGACCCTGCTTGTATCGCGAAAATTCACTCCGTTTGCATTATATGGCTATGAGAATATCGAGGATGAAACGTTACGCCGGCAGCCCTCCGAAACATTCTGGAATGCCGGATTTTCGTGGATTCCATCAGTAAGGACACGCCTCGATGCCAGTTTTGGCAAGCGGTTTTTTGGCGATACACGCAATATATCGTTTACGCATCGTGCCCGTCGTACCAACTGGCTTCTCAGTTATGTGCAGGATTTGAGGACCGGAGAGTCTGATGTCCAGAATCCGTTTTCAGTCGGTATGTTCAATCAATTGAATACAGCACTGGCGCAGCAGTTTCCTGATGCGGCAACCCGCGCCAGTGTTGTCCGCAGTGTGATGGATGGCATGGGTTTACCGCCGACTTCGATACTGGTTACGCGAAATTATATCGACCGCAACCTGACGGCCAATGTCAGTTATGCCGCCGTGAAAAGCGTGTTCATGCTTAATCTGTATGCCAGGGATTCGGATGCGAGCGAGGTTTCATTGCCTGTGCCTCCTTCGCTCTCAGCCCAGGGCTTGGGTGATCGCATAAAGCAGGCAGGTGCAAGCGTTAACTGGAATTACCGACTCGGAACAAAAGTGGGTTTGTCGACCATGATCGGCTTCAACAGGGAGTCATATCCTGATGTTGATGTGGAGGACGACAATTTCTTTACCCGGCTCGGGGCTGATTACCAGATCGGCAGACATTTGTCGGCGAGGTCAGAGCTGCGGCGCATTCAGCGGGAATCAACAGATGCGACCCGCGAATATGTCGAGAATTCCGTCCTTTTGTCTCTGATCGGTTCCTTTTGATCTTTTTGTGGTTTCGCCATGTACGAATCTTACTATCAGCTACGCGCCAAACCTTTCCAGCTCACGCCTGACCCCAGCTACTTTTTTGGCAGCAAGGGCCATAAGCGGGCTATGTCCTATCTGGAATATGGCCTGCATCAGGGTGAGGGATTTATTGTCGTCACCGGTGAAATTGGTGCCGGAAAAACCACGCTGGTGCGTAACCTGTTTCGCAAACTGCCAACAGATCGTATTGTCGCCGCACATCTGGTCTCTACCCAGCTGGATTCAGACGATATTCTGCGCATGATCGGCGCCGCGTTTGGCCTGCAGAATCTGGAAGGCAGCAAGGTGCAGGTGCTGCAGCGCATTGAGGGCTTCCTGCGGGATTGTTCGACGCGTCAGATGCGTGCCTTGTTAATTGTTGATGAGGCGCAGAATCTTACGGCGAAGGCGGTGGAAGAGTTGCGGATGTTGTCGAATTTCCAAGTGGGTGAGAAGCCCTTGCTGCAAAGTTTTCTGCTGGGGCAGCCGGAGTTTCGCGATACCTTGCGGGGCGAAGATCTGCTGCAATTGCGGCAGCGGGTGATTGCTTCCTACCATTTGGGCGCAATGGATGAAGCAGAGACGCGGCAGTATATTGAGCACCGGATGGCGCTGGCGGGCTGGAACCGCCCATCCTTGTTTACCGATGCTGCTTTCAGCGAGATTTATCGTTTTGCCCGCGGTATTCCGCGCATGATTAACACCGTTGCCGATCGCTTGCTGCTGATGGGTTATCTCGACGAATTGTCGAGTATTGATGCAGCAAATGTCACCCAGGTTGTGGACGACATGCGCCAGGAAATGGCATTTGTTGACCCGGAGGACTTGATCCAGCCTGCGCGCCAGCATTCCCGCGTCAGTGCCAACACCCAGTTGCAGCTTGAGCTGTTCGAAGAGCGCCTGAACCGGGTCGAAGAGTCTGTTGGCAACGTGTTGCGGCTGGCGCGTCAGGTGCTGGATCTGGTAACGGGCAGGCGACCGTAATGGCGGAGCGTAGAGGAACAGCCATGCGTAATGCCATGACTATTGATGTTGAGGATTATTTTCAGGTTTCGGCTTTTGAGCATCACATTTCCCGGGAATCATGGGATCGTTTGCCGTGTCGCGTAGAACGCAATATGGATCTGATTCTGACCTTGCTCGATGCTGCCGATACCAAAGCTACATTTTTTACGCTGGGCTGGATTGCCGAACGTTATCCCGAATTGGTCAAGCGTCTGGTGGCGCAGGGGCACGAACTGGCCAGTCATGGTTATGCACATCGTCGGGCTTCGGATCAGTCACGAAAAGAGTTTCTTGATGATGTTTCCCGGGCCAAAAAACTGCTGGAAGATCTGGGCGGGGTGGAGGTAAAAGGCTATCGTGCGCCCAGCTTTTCAATTGGTGCCGACAATATGTGGGCTTTGGCCGTGCTGCGCGAAGCGGGCTATTGCTACAGCTCCAGTATCTATCCGGTGGCGCATGACCATTATGGAATGCCGGAGGCGCCGCGTTTCAGCTATACGCCACCTGCCGGCAATGGCTTGCTGGAATTACCGCCTACCACCATTCACGCGCTGCGGCGTAACTGGCCTGCATCGGGTGGCGGCTATTTCCGGCTATTGCCATACCCGGTGTCCAGGGCCATGATCAAACATATCAATCATCATGAGCAGCAGCCGGCGATTTTCTATTTCCATCCATGGGAAATCGACCCGGAGCAACCGCGTCAACAGAATATCAGCTTCAAGAGCCGTTTCCGGCATTACATCAATTTGCAGCGTATGCATGGCAGAATCGGACAATTACTAAGCGATTTTCAGTGGGGCCGCATGGATGACATTTTCTTGTCCGGGGCGCATGCCTGACCTCTGCCAGTTTGTTGGAAAAACATAAAGTGGATATCAAAGTACTGACCCCGGCCGATGTGGGGCGCTGGGACGAATTTGTTCTGGCGTCGCCGAATGCGACCTTTTTCCATCGGTCTGGATGGAAAAAGGTCATTGAAAAGGCGTTCGGACATCGTTGCACCTTCCTGTTCGCCGAGGCTGATGGCCGGATTCAAGGGGTGTTGCCGCTGGCCGAAGTGAAAAGCCGTTTGTTTGGCCATTCCTTGGTGAGCTTGCCATTTTGCGTTTACGCTGGCATTGCCGCCGAAAATGATGCTGCTTATGCCGCGCTGGACAAGGCTGCACAGGATCTCGCCAGGCAGCTTGCAGTAGAACATCTGGAATATCGCACGCTGGAAGCGCGTCACCCGGACTGGCAGCACAAAGAGCTGTATTTCACTTTCCGCAAGGCGATTGAACCGGAAGTCGACGCCAATATGCTGGCTATTCCCCGTAAGCAGCGGGCCATGGTGCGCAAGGCCATCAAGTTCGAGCTGGAAGGGCAGCTGGACGAAGGAATCGAACGTTTTTTTACCGCCTATTCCATCAGCGTGCATCGTCTCGGAACACCGGTGTTTTCCAAGAAATATTTCCGCATTCTGCGCGAGGTGTTTGGCGCAGATTGTGAAGTCCTGACTATCGTGCGCGGCAATGATCTGGTTGCCAGCGTGATGAGTTTTTACTTTCGCGACGAGGTTCTGCCTTATTACGGTGGCGGGATGGATATTGCCCGTGAGTTGGCAGGCAATGATTTCATGTACTGGGATCTGCTGCGGCGCGCATGTGAGCGTGGTTACAAGGTCTTCGATTTTGGTCGCAGCAAGATCGGCACCGGTGCTTACGATTTTAAAAAGAATTGGGGTTTTGAACCGACGCCCTTGCCTTATGAATACCAGTTGGTGACAGCGCAGGCGTTGCCCGACAACAATCCGCTTAATCCAAAATACCAGCGCTTCATCCGCATCTGGCAACAAATGCCGATCTGGATGGCCAATATGATTGGCCCGCATATCGTCAAGAATCTGGGATGAGTGTGGAAAACCTGTTGATGCTGGTACACCGTATTCCTTTTCCTCCCAACAAGGGGGACAAGGTTCGGTCATTTCATATCCTGCAGCACCTGACACAAAAGTATCGTGTCAGCATGGGGGCGTTTGTTGATGATCCGGCCGATTGGCAATACCAGACAAAGCTGCAGGCTCTGTGTGCCGATATGCATCTGGAGAGTCTCTCGCCCAAATGGGGCAAGCTGCGCAGTCTTTCGGGCCTGTTGTCGGGAGAGGCGTTGTCGCTGCCGTATTATCGTAGCGCCAGTATGCAGCAATGGGTGGATCAGATTATTGCGCGACAGGGTATCAGCAAGGTGCTGATTTATTCGTCGCAAATGGCCCAATACGTATTGGGCAAGCCGCAAATGACGCGTATCGCCGATTTTGTCGATATCGATTCGGATAAATGGCTGCAATACGGCCAGTCAAAACCATGGCCCCTGTCTTGGGTATATGCCAGGGAAGGCAACAAGCTGCGGCAGTTTGAAATGGATGTTGCCCGTCGTTTCGATGCAACAACTTTCGTCTCGGGAACCGAGGCCGCTGATTTCCGCAAGCTGTCCGGTATTGGCGACGACCGGGTCATGCATGTCAACAATGGTGTGAATACCGACTATTTCGACCCTGAGCTTGTGTTGCCTGATCCCTATCAGGCTGCCGGACCTGTGCTGGTGTTTACCGGGGCCATGGACTACTGGCCCAATATCGATGCAGTCGAATGGTTTGTGCAGCAGATTCTGCCCAAACTGCGTATGCATGTTCCCGCCTTGCAGTTTTATATCGCCGGCGCCCGCCCCACCGAAGCCGTATTGGCGCTGGCACGCCAACCTGGTGTGGTGGTGACTGGTGGCGTGCCGGATATTCGCCCGTATATCCGCCATGCCACGCTGGCCGTAGCCCCGTTGAGGATTGCGCGCGGCGTGCAGAACAAGGTGCTGGAGGCCATGGCGCTAGGCAAGCTGGTTGTGGCCTCGCCCCAGGCGGCGGAAGGTATCGAGGCAGAGCCCGGCCGGCACCTGCTGGTGGCTGCAGATGCAGCCGCATTTGTCGACACCATCTTGGCAGCGCTGGCAGAGCCTGGGTCTCCGATGGGATCGGCTGCCCGTGCCCAGATGCTTCAGTGTTATGGCTGGGATGCAAGCCTGGCCAGATTTGATCGATTATTTGCCATGCCGCGCAGCGCGCCGCTGGCCTGAATTCCGTGTGAGCCCAGCGCATGTCCAAACCCGATACTTTTCCCGCTGAAATTACTGCTTCTCCTGCCTGGCGCAAGGCTGGCGCCATGCTGTTGCTGGCGCTGACCGTTTTGTTGGCGCTGTTCTGGAATACCGCAGTGTCGATGGTGGATATCTGGTCGCGCTCGGAGACTTTCGCCCACGGCTACGTGATTGCGCCGATCTCATTGTGGCTGATCTGGCGCCGTCGCCAGCATTTGCTGGCGTTGCTGCCTCAGCCGCAATTGCTGCCCTGCCTGTTGCTCGCAGCGGCATCGTTATTGTGGTGCAGCGCGAGAATGATCGACGTCATGGTCGTGCAGCAGTTTGCATTTGTTTCCATGCTGCCCTTGACGGTATGGGCAGTGCTGGGTTGGCTGCCAACCCGGGCGATGCTTTTCCCCTTGGCTTTCCTGATGCTGATGGTGCCATTTGGCGAAGTGTTCATGTTGCCAATGATGAACTTTACCGCTGATTTCACCGTGGCAGCGCTGCGCCTCAGTGGTATGCCGGTGTACCGCGAAGGTCTGACTTTCATGATCCCCTCCGGACAATGGTCGGTGGTCGAGGCCTGCAGCGGTTTGCGTTATCTGATTGCATCGTTCACCCTGGGCTTGCTGTATGCCTATCTGACCTATCAGACCTGGTGGAAACGCCTTGTGTTCGTGCTTGCGGCGATTGCCACACCCATACTGGCCAATGGCTTGCGTGCCTACATGATTGTCATGCTCGGCCACTATTCCGATATGAAACTGGCGGTTGGCGTGGATCATCTGATTTACGGCTGGGTATTTTTCGGTATCGTGATGCTTGCGTTGTACTGGGTTGGCTCTTACTGGCGTGAAGATGAGCCACAGGTACCTGACGCTCTGGTGCAGGCTGCCGACGTTGCCGGCATCGCCTGGGTTCGTTTCGTGCCGCTGTTGTTATGCATGGCCATGGGGCCGCTGGCCGCCACCTGGCTGGCACGAGCCAACCCGCTGCCGGCTGCTGCCATTCAGCTGGCACCCCTTGCCGGTTGGCAGGTGCAGCCAGTGCAGGAAGGTGACGTCATGCCAAATTTCGGGCGCCCCGCCACTGTATATCGCCAAAACTGGCTGCCTCCATCGGCAGCACCGGTGGGTGTGTTTGTGGCGTGGTTTGCCGGGAACGCGGACGAAACCCCATTGATTTCATCGGGTAATCAGCCGTTTACCTTTGAGGCTGGCGTCGATTGGCGTCTGCTGCAGCAAACTACGGTTGATTCATCAATCGGCCCGGTACGGCAGATGGTGGTGCGTGGTGCGTCCGGTACCTGGCTGATGCAGCAGCGCTACTGGATTGACGGTAAATTTGAATCGAATGACTATCGCGCCAAGCTGGCGCAGCTGGCTGCACGCCTGCGCGGACAGTATGGACAGGGCGCCGCAGTGTTGGTTTATGTAAAAATAGGCGACACAACAGAACAGGCACAACACACCCTGCAACTGTTCTGGCAAAGTCAGACACCTGCGTTGCAGCAATCATTGCAGCATGCTCTGGATGCAAGCCAATAATATGTCGAAGCCAACAGCCAGACAGGGGTTCCATGCTGATACTCGCCCCCTCATCGCACACATTATTCACAAGCTGGATTACGGCGGACTGGAGAATGGTGTCGTCAATCTCATCAATCGCATGCCACATTCGGAATGGCGTCATTGCATCATTTGCATGACGGACTACACCGAGTTCAGCAAGCGCATCCAGCGAACTGACGTCGATCTTATCGCCCTGCACAAGCCCGAGGGCAAAGCATGGCCCACCTATGTGCAGCTGTGGCGTGTGTTGCGCCAGTTGCGGCCGGATATTGTGCATACCCGTAACCTGGCCGCGCTTGAAGGACAGATTCCGGCGTTTCTTGCGGGCATCCATGGCCGGGTACACAGCGAGCATGGCTGGGATGTCGGGGATCTGGATGGCAGCAATCCCCGGCGGCGTTTATTGCGCCGCCTGGTGCGCCCGTTTGTGCGGTATTACATTGCCTTGTCGCGGGATATTGAACGTTATCTGCGTGATTCGATCGGAGTGTCCGGGCAGCGGCTGATCCAGATCTACAACGGTGTGGACGACCAGCGTTTTGCTCCGCAGATTCCGCCGGCCGTTACTCCCTGGAACGACACCGAGCACTTTGTTTTTGGCACGGTAGGGCGAGTGCAGGCAGTCAAGGACCAGGTAACATTGCTGCGTGCATTTGCCCTGCTGTTGCAGCGTGATCCGCAGGCCCGTGCCCGCTTGCGGCTGATGATTGTTGGCGATGGCCCGCTACTGCCTCAGCTGCAGCAGGAGGCAGACACCCTCGGGATCTCCGATCTGCTGTGGCTGACGGGTAGCCGCGACGACATTCCGGCGCTGATGCGGGCAATGCATGTCTTTGTCCTGCCTTCCCTCTCTGAGGGGATTTCCAATACCATTCTGGAGGCAATGGCCTGCGGCTTGCCTGTCATTGCCAGCCGCGTGGGCGGCAATCCGGAGCTGATTGAGCCAGGCCAGACCGGCATGCTGGTGCCGGCTGCGGATGTGTTGCAGCTTGCCGACGTCATGGCGAGTTATTTGCAGCAACCCGCAATGGCCGGCCGGCAGGGGCAGATTGCCAGACAAACCATTGAAAGCCGTTTCAGCATGCAACGCATGGTAGACCAGTACGTTGCGGTCTACCGCAAGGCGCTGTAGGCGAAACGGATGACAACCCTATTCAGGATTCAGGAAAACCATGTGCGGTATCGTTGGCTTATTTGATTTGCGCGGCAAGCGGGATTTTGACCGCGAGCTGCTGTCGCGGCTGAACGACAGCCAGTTCCATCGCGGCCCGGACGAGGGCGGCCTGCATCTGGAACCGGGCGTCGGCCTAGGGCATCGCCGTCTGTCGATCATCGATCTTTCGAGTGGGCAGCAGCCGCTGTTTAACGAAGACGGTTCGGTGGTCGTGATTTTTAATGGCGAAATCTACAACTTCCAGGAGCTGGTGCCGGAGCTGACCGCCAAGGGCCACACGTTCTGCACCCATTCGGATACCGAAGTCATCGTTCACGCCTGGGAAGAGTGGGGCGAGGCTTGTGTAGAACGCTTCCGTGGCATGTTTGCATTTGCCCTGTGGGATCGCAAGCAGGAAACCCTGTTCATCGTGCGTGACCGTTTTGGTGTAAAGCCGCTGTTTTATACCGAGCTGGCCGATGGCACGCTGATTTTCGGCTCTGAGCTCAAGGCGTTGACCACGCATCCACAGTTCCAGCGGCAGCTTGATCCGCTGGCTGTGGAAGAATATTTTGCCCTGGGCTACATCGCCGAGCCGCGCAGCATCTATCAGGGCTGCTTCAAGCTTAATCCCGGCCATACCCTGACCATCAAGCGTGGCCAGCCCTTGCCGCAGCAGCACCAATACTGGGATATGCCTTTCAAATCGGTTGGCCGCATCAGCGCAGAGGATGCGCAGGAAGAGTTGATGCACCGGCTGCGTGAAGCAGTAAAAATTCGCATGGTGTCGGAGGTGCCGCTTGGTGCCTTCCTGTCTGGTGGCGTTGACTCCAGCGCCGTGGTGGCGATGATGGCCCAATCGTCGGATGAGCCGGTGAATACCTGTTCAATCTCGTTTGGCGATCCAAAATTCAACGAATCGGCATTTGCGCAGCAGGTGGCTGACCGCTACCACACCCGCCACCACGTCGAGCAGGTTGACCCGGAAGATTTTCCGTTGATCGACAAGCTGGCCGGCATGTACGACGAACCCTACGCCGACAGCTCGGCACTGCCGACCTTCCGCGTCTGCGAACTGGCGCGCAAACGGGTGACGGTGGCGCTATCCGGCGACGGTGGCGACGAGAATCTTGCCGGTTACCGCCGCTATCGCATGCATCTGATGGAAGAAAAACTGCGCGAGCGGCTGCCGCTGGGCATGCGCCGTGCCTTGTTCGGCTCGCTCGGTCGCTTGTATCCAAAAGCCGACTGGGCGCCTCGGGTGTTCCGCGCCAAATCAACTTTCGAATCGCTGGCGCGTGATTCGGTCGAGGCCTATTTTCACAGTGTCTCGATTTTCCGCGATGCGATGCGCCGCAGCCTGTTTTCGCCGCAATTCCGTCAGCAGCTGAATGGCTACCACGCGGTCGAAGTAATGCGCCGTCACGCCGCCAATTCGCCAACCGATCACCCACTGTCGCTGATCCAGTATCTGGACATGAAAACCTATCTGGTCGGCGACATCCTGACCAAGGTTGATCGCGCCAGCATGGCTACTTCACTCGAAGTGCGCGAACCCTTGCTGGATCACCCGACCATGGAATGGGTGTCCGGCCTGCCGCCGGAGCTGAAACTGCGCGGCGGCGAAGGCAAATACATCCTGAAGAAGGCGCTGGAGCCGTATCTGCCACACGACATCATGTACCGCCCCAAGCAGGGCTTCGGCGTGCCGCTGGCCAGTTGGTTCCGCGGCCCGCTGAAAGAACGGGTGCGCAATGCCGTACTTGGCCCGACGCTGGCCGCCACCGGCATGTTCAACCAGCGTTACCTGCAGGAACTGGTCGAGCATCACCAGTCCGGCTTGCGCGACTACAGCGCGCCATTGTGGACGCTGCTGATGTTTGAAGCCTTCCTGCGCCATTCAGGTGGCGTAGCGGGTGGAGTGGCGCAATGAGTCTCAAGGTTCTGCATATTCTCGATCACTCGATCCCGCTGCATTCCGGCTACACCTTCCGCACCGCAGCGATCCTGCGTGAGCAGCGCAAGCTCGGCTGGCAGACATTTCACCTGACCAGCCCGAAGCAGGAGAAGTGTGCGGTGCTGGAGGAAACCGTCGACGGCCTGCATTTCTACCGCACCCCGCCGGCAACCGGTTTTTTGGCCAG
>JAUPTR010000271.1 GCA_030917985.1 Pseudomonadota bacterium
ACGGCATTCTCAAGGTCAGCCATTATCTGAATCTGGCACGCGAGAAAGGCCAGTGGCAAGCCCGCGAGCTATTGCTCCAAGGTGCGCTGGAGCGCCTGACACCGGTGCTGATGACAGCCTCGGTGGCGGCACTGGCACTCTTGCCGCTGGTCTTGTCCAGCGATGCACCGGGCAAGGAAATCCTGCATCCGGTGGCGGTAGTGATTTTTGGCGGGCTGGCCTCATCCACACTGCTGGATGCCTTTATCACCCCGATCCTGTTCCAGCGTTACGGCCTGCGCCCACTGCAGCGCCTGCAGGCCGCTTCCGGCCAGACTTATTGATACGAGAGGAAAACCAGATGAAATGCTACGTGTTAATTGTTATCACCCTGCTTGCCATGCTGCCGGGCAAAATGCTGCTGGCCCACGACAACGCCACACTGGATGCAATGAAGGCGCCCAATGGCGGCATGTTGCGCATGGCCGGTGCCTACCATGTGGAGCTGGTACTGCAGACCAACCAGGCAAGCGTCTATGTCAGTGATCATGCGGACAAGGCGCTGGCGGTCAGGGGCAGCAGTGCCGAGCTGACCCTGCTCGGCCCGGCTCGCCAGCAGGTCCGCCTGCAGCCGGCAGGTGCCAACCTGTTACGCGGCAACATCCCGTCGCTGCCTCCGGGCACGTATCAGGCAGTATTGCGCCTGCGCATGGCCGGGCAACAAGAACAGCTGGCGCGCTTCTCCGGCGTCAGGCTGAAATAGACACACGGGCGGCCAATCAGCCGGATCAAGGCACAGCAACCTGCCTGTAGAAAAGAAAAAAGCCCATTTGCATGGGCTTTTTTCAGATTCCCACACGGCCAGGTGTCAGCCGGTGCCGCCCACTGTCAGGCCGCCGTCAATACGCAAGGTGGGCTGGCCGACGCCAACCGGCACACTCTGCCCCTCTTTGCCGCAAGTACCGACACCGGGGTCGAGCTGCATGTCGTTGCCGATCATGCTGACACGGGTCAGCACATCAGGGCCGTTGCCAATCAAGGTGGCACCTTTTACCGGATAGCTGATCTTGCCATCCTCGATCATGTAGGCTTCTGCGGCAGAAAAGACAAACTTGCCGCTGGTGATATCGACCTGACCACCACCAAAATTGGCAGCGTAGATGCCATGTTTAACCGAGGCGATGATTTCTTCCGGCGATTTGTCGCCGTTCAGCATGTAGGTGTTGGTCATGCGCGGCATCGGAATATGCGCATAACTCTCGCGCCGGGCATTGCCGGTTACCGGCACCCCCATCAGACGGGCATTCAGCGAATCCTGCAGATACCCTTTCAGCACGCCATTTTCGATCAGCACCGTGCACTGCGTCGGATTGCCTTCGTCGTCGACGTTGAGCGAGCCACGGCGGCGGGCCAGGGTGCCATCATCCACAACGGTGACGCCTGATGCTGCCACTTTTTCGCCGATACGGTTGGAAAAGGCCGAGCTGCCCTTGCGGTTGAAATCACCTTCAAGGCCATGGCCAATCGCCTCATGCAACAGGATGCCCGGCCAGCCGGCACCCAGCACAACCGTCATTTCACCTGCCGGAGCGGGCTTGGCAGAGAGATTCACGACGGCCTGATGCACCGCTTTTTGCGCATAGTCGCGCAACACGTCATCGGTAAAGTAGGCGTAATCAAAACGGCCACCGCCACCGGCGCTACCCTGCTCACGCAACCCACCCGATTCAACAATCACCTGCAAACCAAGCCGCACCAGCGGCCGGATGTCTGCCGCACGCAGGCCATCATGGCGGGCAATCAGCACCACTTCGTACTCGGCAGCCAGATGCGCCATCACCTGTGTGACACGGCTATCCAGACTGCGGGCAATCTGTTCCAGGCGTTCCAGCAAGGCCACCTTGTCGGCATCGGCCAGGCTGGCAATCGGATCGTTTGGCAAATACAGCTCTCGGGCAGCAGGCTTGGTGAGCACGCCCAGCGCCCGCCCGGCCCCCTGGCGACCAATGGCACGTGTCGCTTGTGCCGCCTGCGAGAGTGCCGGCAGGCTGATATCATCGGAATAGGCAAAGGCGGTTTTTTCCCCGGCAACAGCCCTGACTCCCACGCCCTGATCGATGTTGAAGCTGCCGGACTTGACAATGCCTTCTTCCAGGCTCCAGCCCTCGGCCCGGCTGTACTGAAAATACAGATCGGCGTAATCCACCTGATGGGTCATGATCTGGGCAAAAACATCGTCCAGCTGACGGTCATCCAGGCCGTATGGTGTCAACAGGCAGGCATGCGCGGTGTTGTAGAGAGACTGCTGGCCGGGCATGTAAATGCCGCTTTCAGTTGCAGTGACAGTGTGGCGATTCATGATGATTACTCCAGCCGATCGCGATGACGGCGCAATCGGGCAAAATCCAGTGTGGGCCGCAGCGGCTGGTATTCCGGTGTCTCCGGCTCGCCCTGCTGCAGATAGAGGGTTTTCTGCGATATTAACCTGTTAATGCTGTGCCGGGTAAACGGCACTGCCACGCTCCAGGCAATAAAAATACCGGCAAGGTAGCGCAGGGTCAGCAACAGTTGCATCTCCCAACCCAGCAGCACCGCGCCGGAAAGATGCTTGACCGGCCACATGGCCATGAAGATCAGCAGCCCGAATGCCACGCTGGCATGATTCAGCGTCAGGTCAAAGCGCAGCAGGAGGAAATAACTGCCGGCGCCGACCAGCAAAGACGCGACAACCAGCAGCGGCAATACCGGGGCATTGCGCATGGTATGCAACAGCAGCGCCAGGCTCAGCAGCAACAGCAACCACCAGTAGCGGCGCAGCAACAGCAAGAAGCGCAGCTGGCTGGCAGCAAAATGAGCCGGGTCGGAAGCAAAAATCCGCATGATTACAGGCTGCGGTGCTGCAACGCCGGCAGACTGTCACGCAGGCGTTGCTGGTACTCGGGATTGATATTGGCAATCACCACCCCGGAGCCGCGCGGCAATCGATCCAGCACTACGCCCCAGGGGTCCACAATCATGCTGTTGCCGTGGGTTTCGCGGCCATTGAGATGATAGCCCCCCTGCCCTGCAGCGATGACATAAGCCAGATTCTCGATCGCCCGCGCCCGCACCAGCACCTCCCAGTGTGCCTTGCCGGTGGTTTCGGTAAATGCCGACGGCACCACGATCAGATCCACCGGATGCATCGCCCGATACAACTCGGGAAAACGCAGATCGTAACAAATCGACAGCCCCAGGCGGCCAAATGGCGTATCCAGCACAACCACCTGCTTGCCGGGCTGGATGGTGCGTTCTTCCTGATACTGCTCCATGCCCATCTGCAGGCCGAACAGGTGAATCTTGTCATAACGGGCGACACGCTTGCCCTTGTTGTCGTACACCAGACAACTGTTGAACACCTTGTCCGGTGAATCACATGCCAGCGGCACCGATCCGCCGACAATCCACATATCGTGCAATTTGGCCTGCTCGGCCAGAAAGCGCTGAATCGGCCCCTTGCCGTCGACTTCGCGGACTTCAACCTTGTCGGTGTCCCGCATGCCCATGATGGCAAAATACTCCGGCAGCACAGCCAGTTTCGCGCCCTGTCGTGCGGCCATTTCCAGCAGCATTTCTGCTTCGGAAAGATTGGCCGCGACACTCGGACCAGACGCCATCTGGATGGCGGCTACACGCAATGCGGCGGTTGCGGCGCCGGAGCGGGTTTTCTTGCTGGCATTGGCACTGCGTGCGCGAGTCGACATCGTGTGAATCCTCAGTTGCTGTAGGGCGAATTATTCCTGGCAGCCTCAGCCGCGGCATCCTTGCCGGAATTCAATACGGCACTCCCCAGTTTCTCAACCTTCGGGTCTTGCCATTTCCCGCTCAAACGATATTCATAAGCCATCAGTTGGCCCAGCGGGTCTTTCAACATTTTCTGCAGCACCAATGCGGTCAGGCCAATCACCGGGCTAACCACAAAACCGGCGGCAATCGATACGCCGTCACCAATCACCGGCACCACTTTCACATTCAGCAATTGCGACTGGTTCAGCAGGTCGATGTCGCCTTTCATGCTCACCACCGCAGCCGGGCCGACGATGCTGAAGTTGTCGGTATGCATCACGCCGCGGTTGACATCAAAACGCCCGGCAATCGCATCAAACGCGAAGCCCTCGCTGAACACATCGCGAAAATCCAGCGTCATCCGCCGCGGCAGTGCCTGCAGGCTGACAATGCCCAGCAGCCTGCCGACGCCGGGCTCGACCTTGGCAAACTGGCCACTTTTCGCCTCCAGCTCGAAACTGCCGCTCAGGCTTGCCAGATCAGGTGCATACGGGCTACCAACCCAGGCCAGCTGACCGGATATTTTTGCCCCACCACGGCGCACGGTATCGGCCAGGCCAAAACGGCCGAGAAACTTGCCGACATCATCACTTTCCAGGCGCACATTCATTTTTGAACCGGGCACCCGGCTGCGATAATCCCAACTGCCGTCAAGCTCCATGCGCCCGTCCGAGGCAATCGTCGCAAAACGCTCGATCTGCAGCAGCTCGCCTTTGGGTGCGGCTTTCAGCTCCAGTCTGCCGAGGCTTCTTTCTTTATATTGCAAATTCTCGATTTCAACATCCACAACCGGCCAAGAGGGGTTACCGCGCTCTGCCGCCACAGCCGGGGATTCGGCGGCAGGCGGCTCCTGCAGAGGCAGGTTCAGACGCTTCAGGCGTGCAGTCAGGCGCCCCGGCCCCTGATCGCTGTAGCTGAATGAGCCGTTCAACTCGCGGCTCTGCACCGCCCCTGACCAGACCTGGCCATCAGAGCCGGCCCACAGACGCAGGTCGTTCAAACGTTTGCCATACAGATCAAGCTGGCCGATGCGGAAATCATTCACATTCACGCTGCCGCCCCCGGCGCTGCCCAGCATGCCGAGCAAGGGTGTCCAGGCATCCACGCCGACATACGGCAGATTGCCACTCAGCGCCAGGCCTGCCTTGCCAGGCAGCTGGGAAATAACCGCACCACTGCGTCCACCCGCCTCAGCAGCGGGGTTAAGGGTCAGCGCACCACGCAGCAGGCGCCGCTGCTGATACAGCAAATCAGCCAGCAGCGCACGGTCATAACGAATCTGCCAGCGGCTTTGCTCATCATTCACCGCACGCATCTGGATACGCAGCGGGCGGCTGTCGCCAGCCTGCTTGCGCAGCGGCGGCGGCAAATCCAGTTGCGCGCCCTGCAGATTGCTTTCCAGCCACCAGTCGGCATTGCCCTTGCGCGCGTTAATGCCCAGGCTATAACGCACATCGCCGCGTGCATAACGCCAGACCGGGTCGGGATAGGCTTGAGACAGCCCGGCTACGGTGGCGTTGCCGGCAGCCTGCAACTGAATGCTGCCATCGGCAGCTGTGTCACCGGTCAATGTCAGCTTGCCCCCCAGCCCACGTGCCGTCACCGCAGGCACCCTGAGGCTGCGCTCGGTAAAATGTACGCTGCCGTGCACCTGCTCCAGCGATGGAATGCCCCGACCCAGATACAGCTGGTTGCCGGCGAACATCAGCTGGCCATTGACACGGGTGCCATCGGCATCGTCCAGGGGCACGTC